>CAYVWM010000031.1:0-19292 GCA_964455505.1 uncultured Anaerolineaceae bacterium | reverse complement strand
ACAATTCTTTGCTGAGGATTGGCTTGCAGGAAACTGCTTACTTCTTGCAGTAAAGCACGCAGTACATCAAATCTTACGGTCTCGGTCTGGTCTTTCTCGGTAATGAGAGACCCACCAAGTTTTAGAAAGGTGAGGTTTGAATCCAGCGCGCTACTCAATGTTTTTTTCTCCAGCCGGCAAGGTAGTCTTGGTTACATTTACCGCTCCAGCTTGCACGAGACTTTCGGTGACCACTTCTGCCGCTGCAGGGTCTACCAGTGCGATGAGATGCCCACCTTTGCCTCCTCCAGTGAGTTTTGCGCCAAAAGCGCCTGCATGGAGCGCTGCTTGCTGTAAGTTATCCAATTCCGGACAAGAAAGATCCAATGAACTCAAAAGCTCCTGATTTCGGTTCATAATTTCTCCGAGGGCTTTCGTGTTGCCAGATTCAATGGCGTGTCTTCCCAATTGAGTGCATTCACCGATTAGACTGATTTGGGCACCGCAATATTCCGGATTTTCCTGATAAGCTATAGCCAACTGTCTAACCGTTGAGGCTGTAGATTTCTTGATGCCGCTATCGGCAACAATAAAATGAAATGAAATGGCTGGCTGCAAGAATTCCAACGGGGTTTCTTTCTGAAAATACAAAGCCCGTTCGTAAACAACCACCGTATTATCAATTCCGGATGGTGTGCCGTGAACCACCGTTTCAGTTTGGAAAGCCAACCGGTTTAATATGCTTGACTCTATAGGATGCCCTAAATAGGCAGAAAACCCACGCATCACTGCGACGGAAAGAGCAGCACTGGCACCCAGCCCAGATGATACCGGTATATCAGAACTAATCCGCAGGGTGCATGTTGGGCGATGATCAATCCCAAGCTCTTCAAGGACCAATCGAATTGCGTATGCAACGAGGTTGTCTTGAGGCAGTTCGTCCATGTTGTGGTCCAGACCAATAAATGGGGCATACACGCGCATTGTGCCGGAAGGTGCGGTGATAAGGGGTTCTACTATCACTCTCGTGTGCAAAGAGAGCAACGGCATTGCGATTGAGGGCTCTCCGTAAACGACCGCATGCTCGCCCAGCAAGATCAGTTTTGCATGTGCATACGCAGAAATCAAAGCCATTTTTACCTCAGGACAAAAAATACAATACCAACATTGCCGATAGTGCCCACAATCCTATCGCGATCTGCAATGGCGTGTCATTCAGGAGAAGCTCTTCGGGAGCGGAAGCCAGATTACTGGTCTGCAGGATGTACATGTATCGGAATATCCCATAGAAAACGAATGGAATTGTCAACATCATAGCGTAATGGCTGCCACTTGGGTTTGCGGAGAAGGTGTATAGGCAATAGGTGATCAGAATTGCAGCTAATATCACAATAAGATACTGGTTTAGCAACGGAATGGAATAGCCATTCAAAACCTTACGGTGTTCTACTGCATTGCCTTCCAAAAGTTTCAGTTCCGAGAGACGTTTGCCAAATCCAAGGAATAACGCCAGCAGGGTGGTGAGCACAAACAACCAGGGAGATAAATAATTGACGGTGATGACCACAACTCCAGCAAGAACACGGAGTACAAAACCGACTGATATTACCAGCACATCTATAAGCATAATTTGCTTTAGCCATTTGGAATATGCCAGCATCAACAAAGTGTAAACCAGGCAAATCAATCCAAAATAGGGTGAAAGTAAAAATGCCAGAGGGAAAGCAACAACTGCCAGCATAACTGCAAGGAAAGAGGCCCGACGATCGGAAACCCGGCCAGAGGCGATCGGCCGATTTTTCTTTTGAGGGTGCAACCTGTCTGCAGATTTATCCATTAGGTCGTTGATTGTATAAGTCAGCCCTGAAATCAGGCAGAATATCAGAATAGCAGCCCCAACGCGCAGAACTGGCACCAAATCAAACAGCTGCCTGTCGAATACGAGCCCAGCCAGAATGACCAGATTTTTGATCCACTGTTTTGGTCGTAATGTGTCGATAATATTTCTTAACATTTGCTTATCTTATCATAATCCTTTGGTGGGACAGTTGCCAATAAATGCCTAAGAACAGATACAATATCGAGGTGGAAACTAAACGACTCGACCAGCACCTTGTAAAAATGGAGCTCTATGAAAGCCGCACCAAAGCCCAGGCAGGGATAAATGCTGGGTTGGTCAGTGTTGACGGGGTAGTTGCCCATAAGGCATCTCAAAAAGTAGATGACGGAAACCGGGTGGAGGTTGCAGCCTTTCCGGAGTTTGTTTCCCGAGCAGGGTATAAACTTAAGGATGCATTGAATAGATTCAAGGTTAATCCTGCAGGCAGGATATGTGCAGATGTAGGTGCATCTACAGGGGGATTTACAGATTGTCTTTTGCAGCGCGGGGCGCAAAGGGTCTATGCACTGGATGTCGGCAGCGATTTGCTCCACCCAACTATTGCCAAAAACCCAAAAGTGATATCGATAGAAAAAACGAATGTGCGTGAGATAAACACTTTGCCCGAACCCGTGAGCCTTGTAGTCATTGATGTGTCCTTCATTTCATTGGATCGTATTTTGCCGGTGATGCTAGGTTGGTTTGCGGATGGGAAAGGTGAGATTGTCGCATTAATCAAGCCCCAGTTTGAGGCTGGCAGGGCTGAAATGAGCCGTTGTAAGGGGGTAATTAAGGACGAAGGTTTACTCAAAAAAGTCCTCAGTCAGGTGTTGGAAATGGCAATGGGCATAGGATTTTCAGTAAAAGGATTAATTCCCTCACCAATTACCGGAGGTGATGGAAACCGGGAGTTTCTTTGCCACCTCATTGTTGATGCAAGGCATCCTCAGGTGGCGGTTTCTGATTTGATAGACAGTGTTTTTGGCACGGAAAATTCCTGAGTAAAATCGATTATACTCAGTTGGGATATGGAAAGAATTCGTAATTTTTGCATCATTGCCCATGTGGATCATGGCAAATCCACGCTTGCAGACCGCATGCTTCAGTTGACACACACGATCTCAGACCGTGAGATGACGGAGCAGGTGTTAGACAGTATGGATCTTGAGCGTGAAAAAGGCGTCACCATCAAAGCGTCTGCGGTGCGCATGCGCTATCAATCCAAGGCCGGCGAGGAGTATGAATTTAACCTGATTGATACGCCGGGGCATGTCGATTTTAATTACGAAGTCAGCCGCGCTTTAAACGCTTGTGAAGGCGCGCTTTTAGTTGTCGATGCCACGCAAGGGATCGAAGCTCAGACATTGGCAAACCTATATCTGGCGCTGGATGCCAACCTGGTCATAATCCCGGTTATTAATAAAATCGATCTAAATTCGGCCATGGTTGAGGAGGTTAAGAAGGATCTGATTGGTTTGTTGGGGGTTACCGAAGATGAGATTATTCCAATCAGTGCAAAAACGGGGTTGAATGTTGAGCTTGTCCTTGAGGCAATTGCCCAGCGGATACCCCCACCTGTCCGTGACATGAGCGCTTCTCTGCGGGCGTTGATCTTTGATTCGCATTATGACTCCTATAAAGGTGTGATAGCCTACGTGCGTATATTTGATGGGGTTGTTCACAGCGGCGATAAGATCATGATGATGGCCAACGGAATCAAGGTTCAACCCGTTGAAATTGGGGTCTTTTCCCCAAACCTGATCCCAATTGATGTTTTGGAAGCGGGTGATGTTGGCTATATAGCCACAGGATTAAAGACTGTCTCTGAGTGCCGGGTTGGCGATACGATCACCAGTGCACTCAAAGCAGCGCAGTCTCCACTGCCAGGTTACCGGCAAGCTAAACCAATGGTTTACGCTGGTGTGTATCCTACTGAGGGGGAGGATTATGCGAATCTCAAAGATGCACTGGAAAAATTGCAGTTAAACGATGCTTCGCTGATCTTTGAACCAGAGTCCTCGGAAGCATTAAATTTTGGGTTTCGCTGTGGTTTCCTTGGACTCTTTCACATGGAAATCATACAGGAACGCCTTGAACGTGAGTATTTCATGGATGTGGTGTTTACCGCGCCATCAGTGGAGTACCAGGTTCAGTTGACAGATGGAACTGAGATAACAATAGACTCGCCGGCAGATTTGCCTGAAGAGAGTCGGGTGTTGGAAATTCTTGAGCCATGGATGCAGTTGGAGATTTTTACACCCACCGAGTACTATGGTGTAGTGATGGAGTTGGTAAAAAGAAAAAGGGGAATCTACATCGGGCAGGAATATCCATCTGCCAACAGGGTCCAACTAAACTTTGAAATTCCTCTTTCAGAAATCATCATCGACTTTTTTGACCTGTTGAAATCAGGTACCAGGGGATATGCCTCCATGGATTACCAGTTTTTGGAATACCGGGCAGGCAGCCTGGTGAAACTTGAAATTCTGCTCAACGAAGAAAAAGTGGATGCCCTGACGGCCATCGTACACAAAGACGATGCCTATCATAAGGGTCAGGCCTTGGTGAGCAAACTTAAAGAGATCATCCCACAACAACTTTTCGTAATTCCCATACAGGCCTATTCACAAGGCAGGGTGATTTCCCGCGCTAATGTGAAGGCTTTGCGTAAGGATGTTCTCGCGAAGTGTTACGGTGGAGACATTACTCGCAAGAAAAAGCTCCTGGAAAAGCAAAAAAAGGGGAAAAAACGTATGAAAATGGTGGGCAGTGTGGAAATACCCCAGGAAGCTTTCATGGCCATTTTGCGCCTGGAGAATTGATGAATTCCCAATCGAACACGACGGGCTCAATTCTTTTGCGCCTGGGATTACCTGTCCTGATTTCTGCTGCAGCCATTTATATTGTGCTCAGGCAAGTAGATTTGAGAGAACTAACCGCTGCATTCTCTAAAGTCTCGTTGGTTACACTCTTTAAAATACTGACTTATTACTTGATTGGCTTATTTCTCAGGGCTGCGTCTTGCTATGTTATTTTAGAAGCCAAATTGCCTTACTGGACCACCTTTTTAGGCATGAATGCTGGCTATCTGCTTAATAATATCCTGCCTTTCAGATTGGGAGAGTTTGGCAGAGCCGGCTTGCTTGCAGGGAAAGGCAAACCAAGAGTCGGCTATATGGAAATCTTTGCAAGCATTGTTACCGAGCGGATCCTGGATGTCTTTTTAGCAGCCCTTTTCTTTTTATTAACCCTTCCATTGGTGTTGGCGGAGCCAAGATTAAATAATTTTGCCTGGGCAATACTCCTTATTGTGATCACGCTTGTCATAACACTGACAATTGCCTCAAAAAACAAAACGCGTATCGTCGATATTTTCCAAAAGCGATCGTCAGCAAGAAAGACTCGGGAAATAAAGTACCTCAATTGGTTAGAAAACTTGCTGAGTGGTTTCAGCTTTTTCCTAAAACCAGGCAAAGTGGCAGCAGCGCTTCTGCTGCTTGCAGCCAGTTGGTTTTTCTCCATGGTCATGTTAGCAAGCCTGAATATCCAGTTGGTTGTTGGGGCAAAGTGGTGGTGGGGCGCTTTTGTCACAGCTGCCAGTGCGTTTGCTTCTGCGCTTCCTTCAGCACCTGCTGCTGTGGGCGTATACGAGGCAGCGGTTGTGGCATCTTATGCTTTGTTGGGAGCAGATCAATCTGTGTCGTTGGCGATTGCTTTGATTCTGCACGCGATACAATTCATAATTCCGGGCATTTTTGGATTGCTGGGAATTTCCATTTTGGGGGATAGAGTTGCAGACCTGGTAAACAAAGCTTTCCAGCTTAAAGCCAAGAGAGGATGAACCATGCGCATTTTAATCACCTCTACTTACTTCGAGCCTTATAAGTCTGGTCTCTCCACTTATGCCTATAGGCTTGCCCGCGGATTGGCACACAGAGGACACGAAGTTGTCGTGTTGACCTCCCAGCACATCTCCGATTTAGCGCTGGAAGAAAAAATGGATGGCTTCAGCGTGGTGCGCGTACCGGTCAGTTTTAGGCTTTCCAAAGGTGTGATCATGTTATCACTTCCAAGTGTTGTCCGAAGATGGGTTGCCTGGAGTGATTTGGTAAATCTGCATCTGCCCCAATTTGAATCTTTCCTGATTGCAAGCACAGCAAAGAAACTTGGCAAAAAAATCCTGGTAACCTACCACTGCGACCTTGAAATTAATGGAGGATGGTTTAGCCGTTTGGCAGGCAGGATAACAATGGCGATTGGGGCTAAGGTCGTTAACCAGGCAGACCTCATCGTTCAGAATTCTATGGACTACGCAGAAAGCTCGCAAACTCTTAGTCCGCACCTTTTAAAGGTCAGGGAAGTACCTACGCCGGTGGTGATGCAGCGCGCAACAGAAAGCGAAATTGCTGACTTTATAAATAAATATGGAATTAGGAATAGTGAAAAACTGTTGGGGCTGGCAGGAAGGGTAGCCCGGGAAAAAGGGTATGAATACCTGATTGCTGCCTTACCACGTGTTTTGGAGGCGTTTCCAGAAGCGCGCATTTTGCAGGCTGGCAATTGGAAGGGGGTTGTAGGTGAGGAAACCTATCAGCAAACAATTAGAAAACAAGCCGAAGCGCTTGGCGACCATTGGACCACGCTGGGTTTCTTATCCGATGCAGAATTCCGGGCTTTTATGGCGGTTTGCGATGTGTTGGTATTTGCAAGTCTAAACCGTACCGAGTCGTTTGGAATTGTGCAAATAGAAGCGATGCTGCAAGGTACCCCGGTAATTGCCTCCGATTTGCCAGGTGTAAGGCAGCCAGTGCTGCGTACGGGTATGGGAAAGATTGTACCCATCAGGAATAGCGATGCCTTGTCAGTGGCAATCATTGAATTGCTGCAAACTGCAGATAAACAATGGGAAAAACCAGAGGAATACTCACAGGCTTTTTCAGAAGAAGCTGTTGCCTACCGCTACGAGTCCATAATGCGTAAATTGGTGTCTGCATGAAAACCCTCTCACAATCCCAGCTTGACCACATTTGCTGGCAGCATCTTTCCAGCCTTCCGTATTTTCGCGGCATGCTTCGGGTGGTGGAACACAGTATTTTTGCTGGACTTGAAATGAACGAGCCCATCCTGGATATAGGCGCAGGAGATGGGCATTTTGCCCAGGTTCTTTTTTCCACCCAGCAAGTGATTGGTATCGACCCCTGGTGGGAACCTTTGCCAGAAGCTTCTGCAAGGAATGTGTATGCAATGTTGCTTCAGGCTGAGGGAAGTTCTTTACCTCTGGAATCAGGAGTAGCTGCATGTGCAATCAGCAACTCCGTTCTCGAACACATCCCTGAGGTTGTCCCTGTACTGAAAGATGTGGCACGCGTATTAAAGCCTGGAGGCATGTTTTACTTCGCGGTACCCAATCAGCAGTTCCGTACTGAGTTGTGGGGCATGAAAGTATTTAACTCTTTGGGCTTGAAGGCTCTTGCAAAAAGATATGAGAAATTCTTCAACAAGATCGCCCGACATTACAATCTGGATACACCTGAAACCTGGTTAGCACGACTACATGCTGCCGGTTTTGGCGATGTTCAGTATCGACATTATTTTCCGAAATGGGCGATGCAGATGTTAGAAAAAGGACATCTGTGGGGGTTGCCAAACCTCTTGTGGAAGAAAACCCTGGGTAAGTGGGTTTTGATTCCATCAAAAAGAAATCCATTTCTCCGTTGGAGGAAAATCAGACCGCTGCTAAACGATCCATTTTGTGACGATGGTACCTGCACATTCTATATTGCGAGGAAAGCGCAATGAGGTTCCTACGCAAGTGGTCTTATTATGCTTGGTCCATACTGGAAATGGCGGCGGGTTTTAGGAACTTTGGAAAAATACTGCAATTGTTCTTATCCCGCAAACAACAAAGGTTAACCTGGCTTCACCTCCGATCGGACAATGTTCAAATGGCTGTTCGCAGCAAAATGGAAGCCTGGTCGGTAAAAGAGTGCTTTTTGGACCGATTTTACATACGGTACGGCAGTGAGATTGGCAAAGACTGGGTCATTGTTGACATTGGCGCAGCTATCGGGGAGTTTACAATACTGTCAGCTCGAGAGGCTATTGACGGTGAGGTTTTTGCCTTTGAACCAAATGAGGAATCTTACGCTCTATTACTGCAGAACCTGGAAGCCAACAGGATTAAGAATGTGAAAAGTTACCCTGTTGGAGTTTGGAGTCATTCTGGCAAAATTCAGTTGGATATCAGCAACACCGAGCCATTGCAGGCTAAAAGCAGTGAAAGCAAACCCAATAGTGATGATGGGATAAGCATTCATGTTATTTCGTTACAACAAATTCTGGATGAAATCATCACCAAAGAAGTAGATTTACTAAAAATGGACTGTGAGGGTGCAGAGTATACCGTTCTTATTGAAGCACCAAAAAATACTTTGAAAATGATTCATCGGATTATCATGGAATATCATGATCTAGATGAAAAACGGAACCACCAGATAATGACTGAATTTCTTGAAGCTCATGGTTTTACCGTTACTATTCATCCTAATCCAGTACATCACGACATTGGCTATTTATTTGCAACTCAGTAATATTCATTTTTTAAAGATAGAATCAGTTTTGATTTTGGCTGAACCTGATTCGTAGTACCAACGTTATTATGGAAAAAATACCTGGTTTTGACCCGAGAGAAATCACAATTCTGGCCTATCTAAAAAGCCTTTTTGCGCCTGATCAGCGTGTTCTTCCGGCACAGGAACAATATCGCGACTATCCTCATGCTCATGATCGGGTTGAAAACTTCCCAGATGCTGATACAGAAGCACCCAAAAGGGCACATCAATCTACGTTGATTACTTTACTTGCTTTGATGTTGGCAATATGCGCACAGCTGTTAATAGAATACTCAAACAATCAATCAGGCTTGATTGGTCTGCTGCTTTATACAACTGCTGTTGTTTTATTAGTTTTCGCCTACCGGCATGGTGAATGGGCAATTGAGAGAAATCTACCCGGTACCGATGAGATTGCAGAAAACAATGACAAAAAATGGCTGCTAATTCCCGCAGTAATTTTTGCTGTATTCAGTTTTGTATTGTTTAGATCAGGAGCTTTTGAATTTTTTCCAACATCGCTGTGGCTGCTCAGCATAGCATTAGCTGTACTGGCACTGCGAGAAACCTCTGCAGAACTGCATACCGCAAAATTGAATATAAAATCGTGGTTTAATGCACTCTGGTCTGATAAGGCCATATTAATTGGTTCTCTTGCGGTATTGGTATTTGCCTTGTTCTTTCGGTTGTACCAATTTCAGAAAATTCCACCAGAATTAATCAGTGCTCAGATTGATCACTTGGGAACGGTAAAGGATATCCTGGAGGGCAATCGGGCATTGCTGTTCAATCGCAATTTGGTAAACGAACCGGTTCAGTATTACTGGACTGCAGCTTTTTTTGCCGTTTCAGGCAAAGCACTAACATATACTGGATTGCGATTTATCCACGTCCTAACAGGGCTGATCAGCGTCTTTTACATTAACAAACTTGGCCATCTTTTGTTTAATAGAGAGGTGGGATTGATCGCAGCCGTGCTGTTCAGCGCTGCATTTTGGCCTAATTTGCAAGTGCGTGCTATGCTCGGGAGCGGACTTGTCCTTTCAATACTGGTTCCTGCAATATACTACCTGTATAAAGGGATAATAACCAGGAAATACAATAATTTGCTTGCATCTAGCATTCTTTTTGGACTTGGATTAATGACACACAAAGTATTCCTGATATTTCCATTAGCTGCTTTCGTCATTTTTCTTGGTGGAACAGGGGGAAACCCAACCATCGACAACCGTAAATTGCGATTTACGGAAATCGCGGCAGCCGTTTTGCTTGTACTGGTTGTCACGGTTCCACTGCTTCGGGCTATCACGCTGGAGCCGGCAGCCTATTTTTCCAGTATCCTTTCAAGAATTGGCAGCTTTGAGGCGCAACTTGCTGGAAATCCGGTTTTAACTTTCATTAATAATTTTGGTTCTGCTTTAGGTATCGCGAATTGGAGTAATCGCAGCAGCTGGGTCGATGGCATTGGATCAAGACCTGCCTTGGACTGGTTTACTGCGGCCTTATTCGTATTGGGAGCTGGGATGACAGTGATTCATGCCATCAGAAAGAAAGATTGGCTTTTCCTTCCAATAGTGCTCCTCTACCCAGTTTTTCTCTTTCCGACTGCAGCGGCGGTTGCTTTCCCATCAGAAAACCCATCTTTAAGTAGAGCAATCGGAGCTGTGATACCGGCAACTTTATTGGCTGCCATGGCCTTTCAGACGTTTTCTGAGAAGATTTGCATGCGCATTGGTGTCAGGAAACCTGCAGTAAAATATGCTCTGATTTTTCTGACATTGCTTCCAATGGCTGTCACGAATTACGATCTTGCATTTGGCAGATATCCCGAAACCTATAAGGAAAATGCCTGGAATGCATCGGATATGGCAAAAATCTTGAGCGAATTCAAAAGGAATTATGGTGACACGAACAGTCAGTGGGTTGTGGGTTACCCCTATTGGGTGGATGCCCGGGCAGTGGCAATAGAGTCCAATCAGCCGCATTTGGATATGGCTTTGATGCCTGACCAACTTGCTGCAACAGTCTCGATGCCTGAACCAAAAATTTTCCTGTTGAATCCTCAGGATCTGCAGGCATTAGAAGCATTGAAAACCTTGTATCCAAACGGGTTAATTTCAACATTCCAGGCGGAAAACCCAGCAAAGAATTTCGTTATTTTTGCTGTGGATGGGTAAAAAGTATACATGGAACAGCAAACTTCCCATAAAACCTCCAAGACACGTTTGGCTTTCAATTGGAAAGCCTTTGTTGTTGGATGTGTTCTCATTTTGATACTTGCAGCTGGAATGTTATTGAGAACTGTGGGCATGGATTGGGATGAAGGCCGTCATCTCCATCCGGATGAAAGGTTTTTGTCCATGGTGCTTAACAGCATCAGTCCAATCCAAAATCCTGATGAGTATTTCGATACAAACCGTTCCTCCCTCAATCCAGGCAACGTGGGTTACGATTTTTTTGTTTACGGTACGCTGCCGTTGTTCATTATTCGCTACGTGGGGGAATGGATCGGACAGGTTGGGTACGACCCAATAACGCTTGTCGGGCGGTACCTGTCTGCGATATTTGATGGAACGACCATTCTCCTGGTTTTCTTAATTGCCCGCCAACTTTACAACCCAAAACTTGGCTTACTGGCTGCAGCTTTTTATGCCTTTTCAGTTCTTCCGATCCAGCAATCTCACTTTATGACGGTGGACACTTTCACCAATACTTTTGGCATGGTCACTGTTTTGGTAGGCACATGGATATTGAAAAGCCCGGGACCCGATTTTTATCTCCCCGGTGGGAGACCAAAAAAGCTGGCTGTGATCGATTGGCTCCCTTACGCTTTGTTTGGTATTGGGCTTGGCATGGCGGCTGCTTCAAAAATCAACGCCATTACTTTGGCGTTTATACTTCCGCTTGTTGAAATAATCCGCATCTCCAAAATCCAAAAAGAAAGACAGAAAGAATACTTCCAGCATAGTCTCAAAATGATGGTGTTGGCAGCCTTATTCACGGTGATCGTCTTTAGAATTGGACAGCCTTATGCTTTTAAAGGACCTGGTTTTCTAAATATCAGGTTAAATCAGGAATGGCTTTCAGGCTTACGGAATTTGCAGGCACAAAGTTCAGGCAATGTAGACTTTCCACCCGCGCTGCAGTGGGCAAGGCGCCCCATCTCGTTTTCCTTGAAAAATTTGGTGCAATTTGGATTGGGTTGGGCACTCGGAATTACTTCTATCGGCAGTTTTATCTGGATGGGCTGGAAATGGCTTGCACGAAAAGAAACTTTGCATGCACCGGTATGGTTATGGACTGCTTTTTACCTGGTTTGGCAATCACTCTCTTGGGTAAAAGCCATGCGCTATCTAATGCTGGTTTATCCTTTGCTGGCAATTATTGCAGCGTGGGGAATTATCCAATTTTTAGAATGTAAAAAACCAGTACAAATTAAGAAAAAATTAATCAAACCAACAACAGTGCGCAGCATTGGCGTGGTCCTCGCTGTCTTGACAATGGTTATGTCCATGGTGTGGGCTTTCGCTTTTAGCAGAATTTATACCAGACCGCACAGCCGCATTGCTGCCAGCACTTGGATTTATGAGAACATCCCAGGACCGATAAATTTATTACTGACAACAGACTCGGGTGAGACCATACAGCAGTTGCCTTATCGCAGTGGCAACACGTTGGTCGGCAGTGAAATGGCGTACTTCAGCCTGAAAAGCGCTATATCAGGCCAGCTGACTCAATTTACACTGCCGTCTGTCACTTTAGTAAGCACGCAGAATACCAACCTTTACTTTACGCTAACGGTTGAAAAAGCTGGAGGGCTTGGCAATCCCCTTTCAATGCCAGCAATCTCCCCAAATGTACTTTCACAAGCGCAAGTCGGGATCCAAACTGAAATCAATTTTAGATTTGAGCCATACTTAGATTTTTCTCAAGGTGAAACTTACGTTTTCTCAGTAAAACTTTCGGACCCAAATGGACAGGTGTACCTGAAAGGTGTCCCAGAGGCGCTGGTTTTGGATAAAGACAATGCGGTTGTGACGCAGAAACTACCAGCAATTGTTGAAACCATTACCCCTTTGCATACCTACCAGATGGATATCAGCGTGCCTAAAGCTGGACAGATAAACGCAATTACAATCCCATTCCTGCTGGATCAATCACAGTTTTATGGCGAAAAAGCAGTGCAAGTGACTCTGACACCAACTGCAGAAGAGCCAGGACCAACGGTTCAGGCTATTGTGCAATCTCATTTTGCAGACATTGGCGATGGAAAAGGAACTGCATTCCAAATTAAATTACCCCAGCCCTTGGTGCTGCATACGCCTCAGGTTGTCAATGTGCAGATTGCCATGGTTAAGGGACGTGGTGCGCTGACCCTTTCTTCTGTTTCACCTGTTCACGAATCTTCATGGGATGATGCGCTTCCTGTTTCCATGCCAGGATACGTCCCGTACAGCGACAGCGGTGGTATCTTCCGTGGGGATCTCAACCTCGAATTATATTGGACTGAAGATCAGGCAAAACTGGATCGCTTTACGAACACGCTTCAGCAGGGGGATTACATATTTATCAGTTCAAACCGCCAATGGGGTACGACAACCCGAGTTCCTGAACGTTATCCCCTGACGACCCAATACTATCGGTCGCTGATGGGTTGCCCAGCGGATATGGATCTGGTAACCTGCTATAACATCGCAGAACCGGGTATGTTCGTTGGGGATTTGGGATTTGAGTTGATCTATACGAGTACTTCCTATCCAAACATTGGGTCCTGGAAAATAAATGACCAATTCGCTGAAGAGGCTTTTTCAGTTTACGACCATCCCAAGGTGCTGATTTTTAAGAAGACTGAGGCCTTTAGTTTGGAAAAGGTCATGCAGATATTTGGAGAGATCGACCTATCCCGGGTAGCTTACATCACGCCGGCACAGGCAGACACGTACGATCCGGAGATGTCTCAAGCATCTGCGCTTATGTTGGATGAAGAGTCCTTACAAGAGCAGCAAGCAAATGGGACATGGTCGGAGTTGTTCAACCGGGATGCATTGGTCAACAGATATCCGGCGCTGGCTGTGGTCGTTTTTTATCTCTTTAGTTTTCTTTTGGGAGCTCTGCTTTTTCCTTTTGTAAGGATTGCTATGCCCGGACTGGCGGACAAGGGCTACCCATTTGCACGGTTGTCTGGTTTGCTATTATTAGCTTACGTAGCATTCGTGCTTGGGTCCAATGGTATCCAGGTAACGCGGTTTTTGCTCCTCTGGATCTTTATTGGTCTGGCAATTATCGGATTGAGTTTCGGTTTTCTGAAAAGAAAGGCATTGTTTGCTGACCTAAAAAATAATTGGAAACATTACCTGACCGTAGAACTCATCGGACTGGCTGCTTTCTTGCTATTTATTTGGATCCGTTACCAGAACCCGGATCTATGGCATCCATGGAAGGGTGGGGAAAAGCCCATGGATTTCTCGTACCTTAACGCAGTTATCAAAAGTACAACATTTCCTGCGTACGATCCGTGGTTTGCCGGTGGTTACATCAATTACTATTATTATGGTTTTGTAATTGTGGGTATGCCCATCAAATTGCTTGGAATTGTTCCTTCGGTTGCGTACAACATTGTTTTGCCGCTTTGGTATGCCATGTTGGTTATGGGCGCTTACAGCGTTGGCTGGAACTTTGCTCAGAAAGTATTAAACGAAAAAACTCAAAACGAAATGAAAACTCCGGACAGATTTTTTGGAGTATCGTTTTGGGCTGGAATATGCACATCCACGCTGCTTGCTTTTTTGGGCAACCTGGGAACGGTTAAATTAATTTTTCAAACCTTCAAAAATATGGGCGCCAGTGGAGAACTGGTTGAAGGAAGCGGTCTTTTCCAACAGATGGTCTGGATTATCGCAGGTTTCGGTAAGTACATCAAAGGTACACCTCTGCCGCTCTATCCGGGAGATTGGTACTGGTTCCCCAGCCGGGTCATACCAGGCGATCCAATTACCGAGTTTCCGTTCTTTACTTACCTTTACGCGGATTTGCATGCGCACTTAATCGCATTGCCGCTGGTTATTCTTGCCATAGCCTGGGGGATGTCTTTGCTCTTTGCGAAAGGTCGTTGGTCCGAAAAGTCGAACCGATCCAAGTGGGTCGGACTTTCTTGCAGTATGCTGTTGGGAAGCCTTGTGATAGGCGCTCTAAAACCTACAAACACCTGGGACTATTACACCTTTCTGGCCTTGAACCTATTCGTGCTCGGTTACATAGGTTGGAAATACCTGAAACCTACGCCTGTATTCAAGCAGTATCCTTGGATTGGTCGTTTACTGCCAGGAATTGGACTTTCAGCTATCCTGATCGTTCTGAGCACCTTGTTATACAAACCCTTTAATGCAAATTTTCATCCAGGTTACAGTCAAATAGGCTTATGGACTGGTGACAAAACGCCGCTTGTTTCATACTTTACCCATTGGGGCTTGTTGCTGTTCCTGATAATTTTCTGGTATGCCTGGGAAACGTATCAGTGGCTGGATGTGACTGCATTGATTGAATTGGAAAAATTGCGTCCGTACCGGCGTTTGTTGACAATTGGTGCAATTTTCCTTTTGGTATTGCTATTCGCTTTGCTGCTTGGTGGGGTTAGCGTGGCTATTGTGGTTTTACCGCTTTGTGCATGGTCGCTTATGCTGATCTTAAAATCTGACCAAAGCGATGCTAAACGCCTTGCCTTATTCATGATCGCCACCGGTTTGCTGGAGACACTGGTTGTCGAGCTGGTCTACCTGGTGGGGGATATTGGCAGGATGAACGTAGTCTTCAAACTTTACATGCAAGCGTGGATACTCATTACCCTTGCGCTGGGAACTGGCTTTGTAACTCTTTGGAAAAACCAATTCAAGTGGACAGTCCGGACACAGCTATTCTTTCAGGTTCCTGGATTAATGTTGATTGCCAGTGCGCTGCTTTTCCCATTATTAGCAACGGCAGACAAAATTCAAGACAGAATGGTTATCCAAGCGCCAAAAACACTGGACGGCATGGAGTACATGCAAAGTGCAACCTTCTTTGATATGAACACGACCTTGGACTTGGAAGAAGATTACCAGGTAATTCTATGGTTGCAAGAAAATGTGCAGGGCGCACCAGTAATTCTTGAAGGGCAAGCCTTCGAATACCGTTGGGGGAACCGCTATACGATTTACACCGGCTTGCCTGGTGTGGTTGGATGGAATTATCACCAACGTCAGCAAAGGGCAATTTTGCGGTCAAACGTTGTATGGGAAAGAGTTGAATCTGTCAACCAGTTTTACCTGACGCAGGACCGTGATTATGTTGAGGACTTTCTGGAAGAACACCGCGTCAAGTACATCGTTGTCGGTCAGCTTGAGCAGGCTTTTTATCCTGGTCTGGGTCTGGAAAAGTTTGCTGCTTTCGAAGGTATACTGTGGGATGTTGTGTATCGGATCGGAAGTACTGTCATCTATGAGGTTCGTCAAACGTGATTGACTTTTTGGCATGGTACCTTTTTCTTCTGCTTTTAGGCTGGGTCTGCCTGCCGCTGACCTGGAATATTTTCCGGGCCTTACCTTCAAGGGGATACTTTCTGGTAAAGCCGGTAGGGCTGTTGCTTTGGGGCTACCTCTTCTGGTTATTCGGTTCAACAGGGCTGATGGGCAACACATTAGCAGGGCAAGTCAGTGTGCTAATGTTGTTGATTGTTATAAATGTTTTTGTCTGTACTAAAGGCCGTTTTAAGGAATTGTACGCCTGGCTTAAAAACAATAAAAGTACAATTCTGACCGTAGAACTGGTCTTTTTTATAGCGTTTGCAGCCTGGGCGCTTATCAGAGCAGCAAACCCAGCCATTATTGGTACTGAAAAACCGATGGAGATGGCTTTTATCAATGCTATCTTACGCTCTCCAAGTTTTCCTCCCAATGACCCCTGGTTATCCGGGTATGGAATTTCCTATTACTACTTTGGGTATGTCATTGCTGCCATGCTCATCCGGATAACCGGTGTTGCGTCAGGTGTGGGGTACAACCTGGTTTCGTCGTCGTGGTTTGGTTTGGCGGTAATAGCCGTGTATGGTGTTCTGTTTGATTTGTTGTCATCAGGTTCTGGAAAACAAACCGATTCCAGTCAGGAAAAAATTAAAAATCGGATCCTACTTGTTTCCTTAGCAGCACCGCTTGTGTTATTGATTGTTTCTAACTGGCACGGTTTTTTTGATATGCTGCACGCAAGGGGACTGTTTTGGTATCAGAATGCCGAAGGAGGGTTCGTCTCCGAATTCTGGGATTGGCTCAATTTAAAAGAGCTAACCTCTCGCCCAAGCGATTATTCCTGGTTTCCTACGCGGCAGGGAGGAGTGCAGTGGTGGGGTGCCAGTCGTGTGCTGCAGGACTTTGGCCTTAATGGGGAGAGTCTGGAAGTAATTGATGAGTTTCCCATGTTTTCTTTTCTGCTCTCGGATATTCACCCGCATGTATTGGGAATGCCCTTCGTCTTTTTGGCAATCAGTCAGGCATTAAACGCCATTCTTGGGGGATGGAAAGGAAAAATCAAGGTTGATAAGTGGGTTATCCCCTTAGCCTGGCCCCAGGTTCTTTTTGCAGCAATTACCCTGGGGGGGATCGCATTTCTCAATACCTGGGATTTCCCTTTTTATCTGGTGTTAATAGCTGCTGCAATCAGCTATCTGCGGATTACAGAAAGTGGGTGGAACAGCCGTCGTATCTGGGAATTTCTGCTTCTTTGTTTGGTCTTGGGGGTGGCTTCAATCCTCCTGTATGTGCCTTTCTACCTCAGTTTTTCGTCCCAGGCTGGTGGTATCCTGCCCAGTCTTGCGTTTTTTACACGTGGTGTTTATTTTTGGATTATGTTCGGTCCACTCCTGGTTCCAATTATCGGGCTTCTGCTGTTTTGGGGAATCGAGAGTAAAAAGATTACCGTTAGCAGAATTGCTCTGGTCTTAACAAGCGGCATATTTTTGCTACTGTTTGTCTTATCCTGGAGCCTTTCATTTATCGCAACCAAAATTTCCTCACTAAGCCCTTTATTTTTCAATCTTCAGGGTGCAGATAACCAAACCAACTTGTTGATTGATGCATTACTCGTCAGAATAAAGTCTCCTGGAACCGCAGTGACCTTATTCCTCTTACTGCTGCTTGCACTTAGCTTGTTATTAAGAAAAAAGCCTTTGAACGCTTTCGAAAGTAGTGGTGCCGACCCAGAGAAAAGCATTAAAGCAGATGTTTTTATCCTTTTGCTGATTATTCTTGGTGGTTTACTGGCGCTGGCACCTGAATTCGTTTACCTTCGCGACCAGTTTGGTACGCGCATGAATACCATTTTCAAATTTTATTTCCAGGCGTGGATATTGTGGTCTGTAGCTGCATCTTATGCGCTGACGAGGCTCGGTTTGGCAATAAAGACAAGTTCTATTGTTGATTACCTTGCGCTCTTTCTTGTCGGTTTACTCGGGTTTGCTGCCCTCTACCTGGGAATTTATCGCGACTCTCCCATGTTTGAAAAGTTCAATCAGGGACTTAGCGAATTTGGCAGCAGTGCACTGGATTACATTTTATTCGCAATTCTAATTGTTTTCATTGTGTGGATTATTACTGCCTTAATTCGCAAGCACTGGCAATTGGCGTTTATAGTTCTTGGATTGCTGGCTTTGGGAATGGGATTGATTTATCCTGTGGTTTCTTTATGGAACAAAGTAGGCGGGCTTAAACCAATTACCAGTCTAACCTTGGATGGGACGGCCGATTTTCGTGAATATTGGCCAGATCAATTGGCTGCTGTAGATTGGCTGCAAAAAGCACCCGATGGTGTGTTGGTGGAAGCCGTCTCTCCAACAGGAGGCAGTTATACAACTTACGCTTCTGTGTCAACCTTTTCAGGTATGCCAACGGTGTTGGGATGGGTTGGCCATGTAGCCCAGTGGCGCGGGGGGTATATTGAAATGGGCAGCCGTCAGGAAGACATCCGCAATCTCTACAGCACGCGTTTCTGGGGAGATGCGTTAGAGATTCTTGACAAGTATAATATCCGCTATGTGTATATTGGTCAGTTGGAGCGGAACACTTACACCCTCAATGAAGATAAATTCAGTGAAAACCTCGCTCTGGTTTTTGAATCGGGTGAAACAAGGATTTATGAATACTTGGTTGAGCAGCGATGATAAAAACTGACGCGCTTCGCATGCATATTAAAGAAAACGGACGCCAATCAACTTCTCTTCTGATTTTGGTTTTGTTTATTTTCGGATTGAGCATCCGTTTTGTCGGGATAGGACAGACTCCTTTTTCAGAATCCGAAGCTGAATTAGCTGGAATTGCCATGCGGATATCCAGATTTGATGCGCCAGGACAGGCTGGAGTACCTGCGTATTTAGGATTGACTGCACTGTCTTTTTTCCTGTTCGATGTATCCGAATTCTGGGCGCGTTTTTGGCCGGTGGTGATGGGCAGCAGCCTGATATTGCTTCCTGTTCTTGGTGTAAAAGAACGCCCTGTTTTTGTTTCTCTTGCCTATGCTGCAGCTTTGGCAGTTGATCCAATTCTGATAGCCAGTTCAAGAATAGCTGATGGAAACATTTTTGCTGTTGCAGGTCTGGTGTGGGGTTTGGTGTTAGTAAAACATCATAAATACTACCTGGCAGGCATTGCGCTGGGCATTGGAATAATGGGAGGAGCTTGGTTTTGGATTGGCTTGTGTCTGGTGCTAATCGCCATTGCGGTTGCTGTTCATTTCTGGCGTTTGGATTTTCAAAGACTTGCTTCTTTCGAGACTAAACATGGTGTTTATCAAATCCTGATCAG
>CAYVWM010000030.1:0-19328 GCA_964455505.1 uncultured Anaerolineaceae bacterium | reverse complement strand
TGATGGGCACCGGCATGGGCATGCCCTCGCATTCCATCTACGTCAACGAACTGATCGCCCAATACGGCGTGGAATACCTGGTGAGGGTGGGCACCTGTGGGGCGCTGCAGGAAGACCAGCAGTTGGGCGACCTCGTGCTCAGCCTGGCAGCCTCTACCGATTCGGGCATCAACCGCGATCGCTTTGGCGGGATTGACTTTGCCGCCACCGCCGATTTCGAGCTCCTGGCAGCAGCCTGGCAAATCGCCCGCGAACGGGGCTACCGCTACAAAGTTGGCAATATTTTCAGTTCAGACCTGTTCTACAAGGACGACCCGGATTGGTGGAAGATCCTGCGGGATTACGGCATCCTGGGCGTAGAAATGGAAACCAATGCGCTCTACACCCTGGCGGCCAAGTACCATGTGCACGCCTTGGGTATCATGACCGTCAGCGATCATTTGGTAACCCATGAAGCCGCCAGTTCGCAGCAGCGCGAGCAGGGATTCATGAAAATGGTAGAACTGGCGCTGGAGATTGTTCCTTAGGAATAAATTACTGCCGCAAAATGCAGGCTGTCTCTATTGGGAATTCCAGGCTTAATGGCATAACCGCTGTGGTTATTCGTATTTAAGCGCATCCACGGGCACCAGCGTGGCCGCATGGAGGGCCGGGTACAAACCTGAGAGCACCCCCACCAGGGTGGCAAATACAATGCTGAAGATCGGCAGCCAGAAGGGTGTGGCCGTCGCCAGCATTTGCGAACCCATGTACCCACTTTCGGCTGCCTGGCTTGCCAGGTAGGAACTGGCAAAGACATTGATTAGCGCGCCGATCGCCCAACCCAAAATTGCACCGCCAATCCCGCCGAGGAAGCCAATACCAGCCGCCTCTCCCAGGAAAATGGTGAGAATGTTGTTATTGGTAGCGCCGATGGCCTTCATAATGCCAATCTCGCGGGTGCGCTCCAGGATGGACATGTTCATGGTGTTGGCAATCCCGATAGCAGCTACCAACAGGGCAATCGCCCCCACCCCACCGAATATGATCTGCATGACGGTAAAGAAGGAGTTGATGCCCTCCACAACCGACTGGGGAGTGTAAGCCTGGAAACCCAGCTCGCTGATCTGGTTGGTCACTTCCACCACCACCTGGGGGCTCTCTGCCTTCACCGTGATCTGGTTGTACCCGTCTTTCTCGCGGTTGATCTTTTTGCCCATGCCCCATTCGTTCCACTGGGTCATCTCGGAGAGGGTCATATACATGTTGTAGTCCGACTCACCTCGGGTTTCCTTGAGCACCCCCACCACCTCCATGCTGTACGCCCGCCGGGTCTCGGTACCGTCCTCGTTCCATTTAATCAAGGTTACTTTCAGGTTTTTCCCCATCAGGTCGGGGGGGCCGGCAGGCTCATCCCCAGGGCGCATGTTGGGGTCGTAGAAGTTATTGGGCACCCACGAGCCAATCACTACCTTGCCCTTGCCAAGTTCGGTCACGCCCTGGGAGGCTTCCAGGTTCATTTCAGCCAGGTCAGCCACATCCACCCCCAAAAAGTTGCCCCACGAAACCATCTTGTCAAAGGAGATCTCCGTACCGACCTGCAGGTAATCCTGGATGATCACCCTGCTGACACCCGGGATGGCTTTGATTTGCTCAATGGAAGATGGGGTGAGTTTCACCAGGTCTTCCTCCCGGAATTCCATCATCATGCCTTTGGATTCGGGGTAGCCGGGGTATACGCTGATGCTGGTAAGGTCGCTGATGCCCCACAGGGATTGGGTGGCGTTTTTCTGCAGCCCCACGCCCAGCGAAACCAGGGTGACCACGGCGGCAGTGCCGATGACTACCCCAATAGCCGTCAGGGCAACCCTGCCCTTGCGCCGGCTGAGGTTACTGATGATCAGACTGACAAGATCGCTGAAGCGCATGGATTTGCCTGCTTACTGTCCTTTAAAATTACCGGCATCAGGTTCAACATAAAACTCTTGTTCCATGCCCTCCATGGGCATTTCCGGCTGGGCTGTTTTTCCGCTGCTAATGCCAAAAAAACTTTTGATGGCAGCCCAGATCTTTGCCCAAAAACCTGTGGGCTCTTCCGGAGCCATGGGTATTTCTCCGCCATCGGGATAAAGCGGTTCCTCTGGGATCTCAATCGGGGGCAGCACTTCTATTTCCAGGCTGTCTTTGTAGACCTGCAGTTGGTTAAAGTCGTCGGTGTACGCAATTTCCACCTGGAGCGTATGCATGCCTTCGATGTAGGGCATATATTCGGGGTCAAAGGTGTAATATCCGCCCGGGTCCAGGGTTCCGATCAGCGAGGTAGCATTGAAAAGCTCGCCGCTTTCGCTGGTTAGGGTAATATTGCCCAATACAACTGACTTTTTGGACAGGTTGGTGATCTGCACAGGCAGCATGGTCATCATATTGGCGTTAAGCATACCCGGGTCGCGGTAAAAGCTGATTTCCAGTTGGGGCAGCGAGTAGACCAGCAGGGTGATCACCTGGTCGTCCACCATGCGGATGCCCTGGGGATCGGTGTACACCAGCGAAATTTTGAGAGGATATGCCCCCGGCACAGTGCTCACATTAACCACAAACTGCTGTTCGGTTTTCACCTGCGCATTGACGGGGACATCACCCAGCAGGTCGATGTTGGAGTTGCCGATTGGGGAGAAGTTCGCCAGGTCACCGCTGGAACCAGGAATGCCGCCTGGCGATGGGGTGCCCATTTCGTTGGGATTGAGTGTCACGCCCCCGCCGTAAACCAGCGAGACGGATCTGGCATCGCTGGTACCCAGGTTGGCCACATCCAGGCTGAGCGAGAATGTGGTGCCGGGCTGCAGGGGAAGGATATCGGTGCTGTAACCGGAGACAACCAACTGCGGGCGGTTGGCAGCAGGGCTGGGGGTAGGGGTTTTGGTTGGGCTGGCTGATGCGGGCTGGTCTATGGTGATGTTAAAGGTAAAGGTATCGCTGTAAGAAATGCCAGCCGGGTCCGTGTAGGTGGTCAGGGCGGTGATGGTGCCCGAGTATTTCCAGGTGGAATAGTCGCTGACTTTAAAATGATGGGTGTGGGTCTCGTTGGCAGCGTTATTGGCATCCACCTCGTACACGGTAAAGACGCCCCCATCCAGGGAAACAAAATCCTCGCTTTGAAAGGTCATAACGATGTTGCGGGCGTGGGCTTCACCGTGGGCGTTGTTGCCCAAGGTAAAGGTCAGGCCAAAACTACTCCAGGGTGAAACTGCCCCGCCGGTATCGGTGTGGTAGTCCACTATGTAGAGCAGCGGCCGCTCTGATGGGGGCGTTTCCTGCGCAAAGGCAGGCACGGTATGGCAGACCGACGCTGTCAGTGTGAGTAATAACAACCCAATCAGGTTCAATTGCCAGATTTTTTTCATTCCAAACCACCTTCCCAGCTTAATTGCTGTAAAGAATCGTTATATTCTGCTTCTGTAACCCGCAAACCGTCCAAAAGATAGATGGTCTCGGTGGCAAAAGTGAGCATGCGGGGGTCGTGTGTGGCCACCAGGATCGTTTTGCCGGACTTTTGCAGATCGGACAGGATGTGCATAATTCCCATGCCGCTGTTGGTGTCCAGATTGCCGGTTGGCTCATCCGCCAGGATGATCAAAGGGTTGTTGACCAGTGCCCGGGCAATGGCCACCCGCTGCTGCTGCCCACCTGAGAGTTCTGTAGGTTTATGCCCGATGCGGTCTTCAAGACCGACCACAGAAAGCATCTCGCGCGCTCGGGCATGCCTTTGGGCAGACTTGACGCCTGAAAAGCGCAGCGGAAAACCCACATTTTCTTCTGCCGTCATTGAAGAGACCAGGTTAAAGGATTGGAACACAAAACCAACCTTGTTGCGCCGGTATTCTGCCAGGGCGTTTTCATCCAGATTGGCAATTTCGGCATCATCCACATGGATGGAACCGGAACTGGGCCAATCCAACCCTCCTACCAGGTTCAGTAAGGTGCTTTTCCCCGAACCCGAAGGCCCCATAATGACCGTAAAAGAGCCTTTTTCAATCTCAACAGAGATACCATTAAGTGCCCTGACTTCCGTTTCGCCCATCTTGTAGATCTTCTTGAGGGCTGCTGTACTGATAAAAGCATCTGGCATCGCTTGACACCCCATTAAAAGAAGAAATAGGATTGGGTCAGGGAAAGGCCGCTGAGCATGAAACTGATCAGGTCCGGCAGCGCCTGCAGGAGCAGCATGATCACCACCGCAGAGAAGACCGACCAAAATGCCTTGGATTTGCCGAGACCTGAAAGCGGAACAGCTCCCAAAAATACCAGGACGATGTGCCAAATATAGTACGCATCGATCCTGCCAAGGATGCCCTGCAGGTAAGCAGCGCCGGCACCTTCTGCAGATGGTGCCAGCGAAGCAAGCCCCTGGTCAAGCGGCAAGCTTTTACTGGCAAGAATAACCACAATCCTGATAAGCAAACGCAGGATGAAAGGGGTCATGGTCCAGGCAACCAGATTGCTGGTCTTCTGCCGGCTGGCGCGGCTGCCCGCCAGGGTGATGATCAGGTGCAGGATGCTGCTGAGCAAAAACCAGACCAGCCAATAGCCAGCCACACCCTGCAAAACAGGCAGCAGGTACAAGAAGACCGGTGAGGTTTTGGTCGCCTGGGATTGGTAGAACCGTTCCTGTTCTTCCGGCGTCCAGTAGTCAAAGTTTTCGGGGATGTTGGCGTTGGTCTGGATGATGACGCGCTGAATGGGCGCTGAAACCAACACCGAAAGGATCACCAGGATGGCAATCACCAGCAGCGGGGTCAGCCAGACGGGTTTCTCCTGGGCAAGGATGTTAGTTATCGTCTTTTTAGGACGCACAAGTATGCCAGGGATCCATCCCCAATGCATAGAGGTATTCTTTTTGGTTTTTTCTTTTACAAGCTCAGCCATGGCAACCTCAAAATGTGTGTGCGTGTTTTTGACGAAAAACGATGCCGTTTGGTTCCAACCTTTAAAGGCGCATTTTTATAAGCGGCTTTTTTAGCCGGGTATTTTTCTAACGTGAATCTATCTTACCTTAAATCAGTGGTATTGGCGTATCAAGAAACATCCAAGCGGTCAGCTTTCGCATAGGGTCCTTATTAATTAAAGGAAGGGGTACCTGGGATTGACCTGAGTGCACCAAAGAGCTGCCCCAGTCCACCGTTCGCCATTGGCAGTCAGTCAAGACCAGCAGGGCAAGCTTAGACAGCCATCAGTAAATCAACGGCTACGTTAAACCTGTGGTATACTCTGGGCTTGTAGTTGAATATTTTCAGTAAATTTTCAACAAACCAGGGAAAACCCTGGTTTTTGTATGCATATGACCGCTCTCAATCTTTCATGGTGCAACCGCAATGCGGTGCAGAGGGGCGGGCGCAGACGAAATAGGGTCCGCGTATTTTGCAGCACCATTGAGGAAATCGTTGTGAATTTTAATAGTTTTTCGTTACACCCGCAGATCAATGCGGGCATTGCAGCTGCTGGCTACAGTGTGCCTACCCCGATTCAATCCCAGACCATTCCAGCCATTCTAAGTGGCAAAGATGTTTTGGGACTCGCCCAAACCGGAACAGGTAAGACCGCAGCTTTCGTATTGCCAATTCTGCAGCACCTGATGAAAGGACCGCGCGGCAAATTGCGCGCACTCATCCTCTCCCCCACCCGCGAGCTGGCAGAGCAAACCCACACCTTCATCAGCCAGTTCGGCAGAGAAACCGGACTGCGCAGCCTTAGTGTTTATGGCGGCGTAAACAGCAAACCGCAAATAAACGCCCTGCACAAAGGCGTGGATATTGTGGTTGCTTGCCCGGGTCGGCTTTTGGACCTGAAAGGCCAGCGAGCTGTGAACCTGGGAAACGTAGAAATCCTAGTTGTGGACGAAGCAGACCACATGTTTGACATGGGTTTTCTGCCTTCTATCCGCCGGATTATTGACGCATTACCTTCAAAACGCCAGACACTGCTCTTTTCCGCTACGATGCCAACCGAAGTGCGCAGTCTGGCCACCAATATTCTTACCAAACCTATCACGGTGGAGATCAGTATAGAAACCCCGCTGGATACAATCCGACACGCCATCTACCTGGTAGACCGTGAACGCAAGCAGGAAATGCTTATGAACATTCTTAAGGAAAACGAGAGTGATCAGGTTTTGGTCTTTACCCGCACAAAACACCGGGCTAAGAAGCTGGCTTTTCAACTGCAGCAGGCAAAATTCTCTGCCACTTCCTTGCAGGGCAACCTTTCGCAGGCCCAACGCGAAAAGGCCA
The DNA here is from genome assembly GCA_964455505.1 of uncultured Anaerolineaceae bacterium. Lineage (GTDB taxonomy): Bacteria > Chloroflexota > Anaerolineae > Anaerolineales > Anaerolineaceae > Mesolinea. The sequence continues at coordinate 13,065 of CAYVWM010000030.1, read as the reverse complement.
TGGGCGCTTTTAGGCGGGGCAGCGTCAAGGTGTTGGTAGCGACAGATATCGCCGCCCGGGGGATTGATGTCTCTGGGGTTTCGCATGTGGTCAATTTCGACTTGCCTGACACAGCGGATGCCTATACGCACCGCACCGGGCGCACAGGGCGCATGGAGAAGCTGGGAACCGCCATTTCCCTCGTCACGCAGGAAGACCTGCAAATGGTCCGCACCATCGAACGACTGCGCGGGCAAACCATGGAACTGCGCAAGATCAAAGGCTTTGACCCTGCTTTCCTGTCAACCCGGAGGCCAACCCAGAACCAGAGCCAACCTGCAGGCAGACCTGCCCAACAGGAAGCGCAACCCGGCACCAGCCGTCCCAGAACGTACAACAAAAACCGTTTTCGTGCCCAGGTAAAGGCAAACTGACAACCCGCCGAGAACCACTTTGATAAAAGAGCAAAACAACGGAACGGTATCTGGATAGAAACCAGGAGCACAACAACTTTTTTATACTTGTCCAAACTTGTGATTTTTAAACTAAACAGACTGCCCAGCAAAAAAGGGCAGTCTGTTTTAATTTGATCACAGCTTAGGCTTTACTTAACCAAAAATGTAACCGAGGCGGTTCCAGGAATAAATCCCACTTTTTCAGCACTGACCAGGAGTGTGAAGGTTCCCGTGCCAGTCTTGCGCGTGTTGATCTTGTATTTAAGGCTAAAGGTTCCTTCAGCAGTGGTGGTTCCGGTCAGGGTTGCAGTCTTGTTGTTCGGGAAGGTAATCACTGCCTTTACCGTTGCACCTTCCACCGGCACACCTTCCGCGCTAACTGTGCCGCTAATTATTACGGATTGACCATTGGCATAGGTACTTCCGCTTACCGGGCTGCTGAGAGCGACATTCAACTGGGTTTCATCCGGAGGTTGACTGCCGCCAAGAGAATCCAAAGCAGCTTTTGCCTGAACCAGACCAAAGCCAAAAACAGAGTCTCTGCCGTCAGCACCAAGATCCAGAGCGGTGCTGGTCATGGCTTCGCGGATTTGCACGTTGCTCCAGGTGGGGTTGGCGCTCCAGATGAGGGCTGCCACGCCGCTCACATGGGGTGTAGCCATGGAGGTTCCGTTCCAGGCTTCGTAGCCGCTTCCCGGTTTCTCAAGGGCGCATGTGATCGCTGCTGTATCACCAATGTTGTTTGCTGCCAAATACGCTCCGAGGTCAAGTGAGATCGAAACAGCAGGAATGGCAGAGGTTACATCCCCCAAAGTTGCCAGAAAATCGCCAGCAACATTGTTGTAGATGATGGCTCCTACACCGCCGCTATTCTGGACGTTCATCACCTTCTCAGCAAAGGTATTGGTCCCGCGCTGGCACAGCACCACGTTCCCGGACCAACTGCCCGTGCTCGTGCACAGTCCGCCGTCAACCAGTGTGCCGCTGGCTGTGCCGTAAGCAGCGTTTTCAATGTGATAAGCTGGGTAGCTCACCCCACCCACGGTCAGGTCATTGGTTTCAAGATAAGGAAGTGTGGAGAGTACACCCACACCAGGTGCTGCCAATTCCACATCCGCATTTTGCAGCGAAAAGTCAGCAATACTGTAAGCAGAATCTACTGCAGCCACAGAGACGACAGAGGCATAGCCGGCAGGATAAGAAGTCGCATAGGGTGTTTCTACCTGCTCATTGCCGGCAGCAGCGATATGCAGTATCCCGCCTGCGTAGAGAGAATCAAATGCTTTCATCTCCGTACGGTTGGACTTTGTGCCGCCCAAACTCATGCTGATAACATCTGCACCGTTATCCCGGCAGGCATAAATACCAGCCACCAGGTCGGAAGCACCTGTCACCCAACTGCCATCATTGGCAAAGATTTTCACAATAAACAAGTCCACATCGCCAGGGTTCACCCCTACCACCCCCAGGCTGTTATTGACAGCAGTGATGGTGCCAGCCACGTGCGTGCCGTGCCCGTAACCATCGGTAAACCATTCGTTATCTACCTGGGATGTGCCTGCAGAAGCGACACCTGCAAAATCTTCATGACCAGTATAAAAGCCTGTATCGATAATGCAGACTTTAATTCCCGCACCGGTAGGTGCGCCTTCATCTACTACGGCATCACGGTCTGCATCCCAGATGTCCCGCGCCTGAACAGCATCGATGCCCCAGGGGATTACCTGTCCGTTGGCATCCACGGTGTCCGCTGGTCCGGGTTCCAATGCCACTGCAACCGGTTCAATCGGATAACGGGCTGGGTCCTCTTCGACATCAACAACAAAAGGATTGTTCAGGAAGCCATTGAGGGCGGCAGCAGGCAGTGTCACCACATAGGCTTCCAGCTCGGGAAAATCATAATGGACGCTGGCATTTGCTTTTGCAAGCTGCTGCGCAACCTCCGCTTTGCGCCCGCTCTGGTAAGTGACCCAAACGCGTACGCTGTCCTTGGGGGTTGCTGATACAGACCCCACAATTGAAATGAGCAATATCCCCACTAACAATACGGAAAAAACGGTACTGACTTTGGAAATTTTCATAGCTACCTCACGGTTTAGGGAATAAGTGTTGGTGATAATTTTACTTCTATTTTTCTTAAGCGGTATGATTTAACCAAAAGATAACAAAAGATAGCGTCTGTGTGAACTATTTCTGCATGTAACCAAAAAGAAGGGGGGTTGGCAGGTAATCCGAACCCAATTATTGATGCAGATAGCACTGGATTGACTTCTTTCCCGCTATAATACCGGCAACATTGTAATAAAGGAGCAATCAACGTGAAGCAGGATCTTAAACAACAAATCGACCGGCTTACCGCTAACGGTGCCACCTACGTGGACGCACGCTGGTACCCCTACGAGGAATCCAACAGCCTTACCATGTGGAATGGTAATCTCAAGGAACTGTCCTCTGCGTACCAGAGCGGTGTGGGTGTGCGTGTCCTCTACAAAGGCGCGTGGGGTTTCAGCGCCTCGTCAGACCTGAGCAGAACCAGCGATATCTTCAACATGGCTTTCGAAAACGCCCGCGTGGCAGCTGAACGGGTAACTTTCCCGGTGCGCCTGGCAGAAAAGGATGCCATTCAGGATTCGTTCAAAAGCCCAAACGAAATAGACCCATTCGGTGTGCCGCTGGCAGAGAAGGTGGCATTTCTGAAGGCTCTTGACCATAAACTCAACCAGCCGGGTGTTGCCCAGCGTATTGTCGGGATTGACTTTGTAAAAAAGCAAATCGTCTTTCTGGACTCCGAAGGCAGTGAGATTGAAAAGAATATTATCGACGTATTCCCCACTATTCGCGTGATGGGCATGGATAAAGATGGCGGGGTGCAGATGCGTAAGTTTGCACCGAGCCGCCAGGGGAATTCGCGGGGATGGGAGACACTTGACCAGCATGTTTTTGAACAGAATGCTGAGCGCATCGTGCGCGAATTAAACGAACTGTTGGTTGCAGAAAGCTGCCCCAAGGATCAACGCTCGGTCATACTGCTGCCAGGCATCATGTATCTCCAAACCCACGAAACTATCGGGCACCCTCTGGAACTGGATCGTATTTTGGGGTATGAACTCTCATTTGCAGGCGGTTCCTTTGTTCGCCTGGATGATTTTGGAAACCTGCGCTATGGCTCCGAAAAGCTGACCGCTCGTGCCAACGCCACAGAAATCAACACCCCCGGCAGCTTCGGTTACGACGATGACGGCGTTCCTGCCCAAGACAACCTCCTAATCGACCGGGGCATCCTGGTTGGCGCTATCACTGGTCGTCAAATGGTGGAAGAAGCCAACGCCAAAGCCCGCCGTCAGATATTTGACGGCAGTTCTGGTGCAAACCGCGCCACTTCCTTTTACCGCGTGCCAATCGAACGTATGACCAACATTAATATCGACCCCGGAACGGACGGCACCCTCGAAGACATGGTGCGCAACACCCAAAAGGGTGTGATTTTGGACGGTGATAAGAGCTGGTCCATTGGTTCCAACCGCGAACAATTTCACTTTGCCACGGATATCGGTTGGCAGGTGGAGGATGGTGAAGTTAAGCAAGTGCTCAAAAACTGCACTTACAAAGGCGACACCGTGCAATTCTACAATTCCCTCACAGCAGTAGGCAACGAAAGCACCTGGGAAGTCCGCTATGTAGATAACTGCGGCAAAGGCATGCCCAACCAGATCATGCAGCTTGGGCACGGCGTTCCGATCTGCCGTTTTGATAATGTCACTGTAGGAGAATAACCATGACAACCAATGTCATCCAATTACTGCAGGAATTGCGCTCCTACGCGCTAAGCAAAGGCTTGGAAGCTGCAATCTTATATCACGAAGAGGAAAGCGCCCTGATGCGTTTTGCCAATTCTGCCATCTCTCTGAACACCAATGAACATCTCGTCCGACTCGAAATCACCGTACACGACGGCTATAAACGGGCTGCCTATGGCATGATTGCAGACCCCGAACAAATCGAACCCATCAAAAAAGGTATGGACACCGCTGCAGAAATGGTGCAGCACGCCCAGCCGCTGAGTTACCTACCCAGCTTACCCTTTTATCAGAAAGATGTGCTGGATATGCGTGCCTATGACCCTAACCTGGCGTCGCTCACCAACGAGGATCGCCTTGCATATTTCAACACCCTTGCAGCAGGTCTGGAGAGCGATGACATTAAACTTTCCGGGGCATTTTCCAGCGGAGTGACCACTACAGCCCAGATCAGCACCAGGAGCGAACACACCCAATACTTTGCCAGCAGCGATGCGGACATCAGTGCGGTCCTCTCGAGCCAATCCCTGAAGTGGGAAGTCAATGCGCTGCAATCAGCCCAATCGAAGGCTGACCTGGACCCTGATGCACTTCACCGCCAGCTGACCTTGATGGTGCGTCACTACACCGACGACGCCCCTGTTCAACTCCCGCTTGGAAAATACACCGTGGTATTCGGTTCCGCAGCCACCGGCGATGTGCTGGACATCATGCAGCGTATCGCCTTCAGCGGTGGTCTGCTGAAACGCGGTTATTCCTGCTTCAAGGAAGAGCACATCGGCCAGCAAGTTTTCTCACCCCTTTTCAGCATGGCTGACAACCCGGAGCATGTAAAAACCTACCCCTATACATTCGACCTGATGGGTTTGGAGCGCAAGCGTTTCCCCCTGGTTGAGCAAGGCGTGTTTCAGGGTTTCACCTGGTCCCAGGATGATGCCGATGAGTTTGCGCAAGTGCCAACCGGTCACACGGTTTACCACAAGAGTCTGGTGGTCAACAGCGGAGACATGCCCGTGGGCGATCTCGAAGCGTTGATCAACATGCCCCGTGAGGAAGATATTCTGTATATTCCCTACATCCATTACATGAACTTCGTCAACCCCACAGCCGGCATGTTCACCGGCAGTTCGCGCTTCGGTGCGCTGCTGTTGAAAGCAGATGGCAGCGTGGCGGTGCCTTATAACGTTCGCCTCACCCAGACCTTCGGGGATCTGTTTGGTGACAATTTAGCCTGGATTTCCGAAGAGCAGGTTGTGCACAATGTTTCCTCAAGCTACGGAGAGCGCAATCCGCGCGCAATTGTTGTCCCCCGTTTTATATGCGTAAAAGGAATTGCCATTTCGCACTCCAACAGTTCCTATTAGGGTTCTTTGGTTACCACAAGAGACCAGCTGACCGCTGGTCTCTTGTCATTTAACCCCATCAGTTTTTGTAATCAAATTTTTCAGGCGCGTTTTAATACGAAGATTACACTTTTTTGAGGAAAAAGCGACCAACCACCACTCAAATTGCTTGACGTGATTATCCTGTCATGATATCATCACTATAGTGAATGTTTACACGATTATGTGAATGCAGGAGTTAAAAATGGCCATTAGAAAGCGCAGTAAAAACCGTTTGGATCTGCTGGCAGATGTCGCAGAAATGTATTATATAAACGACGAAAGCCAGGCAGATATCGCAGAAAAGGTGGGGGTCACAAGGTCTATGATCTCACGCATGCTGACCGAAGCGCGCGAGTTGGGCATGGTTAAGATCGAAATTGAACGGGCTATCAGCCAAAATCAGACGCTTTCCAAGATGTTGGCCAAAAGATTTAATCTCAAGCATGCCATCGTCGTCGAGAACAATTACGGCCAACCCAGCACCGCTAATGTGGGGAAACTTACAGCCAAGCTCCTGATAGACTTACTTGAACCAGGTGACATCCTTGGGACTACCTGGGGCAAACATATCGGTGCGACTGTAGAAAACCTGAAGTTGGAATCGCCGATACCTGGCATCAAAGTTTGCCAACTGATGGGCGCTTTCAGAGCCCGAACTGATGAATATGACGGACTGGCGATTGTGTATCGCATGGCTGAAAGATTAGGCGGCGATGCCTTCTACCTAAACTCACCCCTTGTTATTGAAAATGAAGCTGCTGCAGTGGCATTACGGGAAAGCGAAAGTTTGCTGGAGACCCTAAATATGGCGAAAAAATCCCGAATCGCCTTGATGGGCGTAGGCGCAACCCAACATGATTTCTTCCCTTATTTTGCGATGGGCAACAATTTCACGCAAGAGATCCGCTTTCTGCGGGAAAGCGGGGCTATTGGGGATGTCTGCGGCACCTTTTTTAACATTAAGGGTCAGGTGGTATCACCACAACTCCAGGAGCGGATCATCAACATAAAAATTGACGACTTGATGAACGTTCCGATCCGAATTGCCATCGGGGCAGGCTTTGAGAAGGTACTGCCATTCATTGGTTTGCTGCGCGGCAACTTTGCCAACATAGTGGTGACAGATGCCAGCACCGCCCAATCTATCCTGCAGGGCGACAGCAACAATAAGTAGGTCTCTAACCTGTCAACCGCTCTCATGCCAGTTTCCAATCCTTTTCACAAGGGATTTATAAACCATTGAACCAAGAAGCTGCCATAGCCTTATAAGTCACCTATTAACTACGCAACGTAAGCAAATACAGAAACGAGCTGCATCGCTGGCAGTTATAATATAGAAAACGTCAACACAGGAGGAACTGGCAAAGTATGGCAGAGAAAAAGAAGATTCTGGTTGCTTGCGGAATGGCAGTTGCGACCTCCGTATTGGTCTCCAAAGCCCTCGAAGACGCACTCCAAAAACGGGGGATTGCTGTCAGCATTAAGCGCTGCAAAGCCAGCGAGATCGCTGAGTGGGCAGACGAAGTGGACCTGATTATCACCACAACTCCCGTGCCCCCTGGAATCGAAAAACCCGTGATCCAGACATTGGCGTTTCTAACAGGTATCGGTAAGGATGCAATAATAGACCGGGTAGTGGAAATACTGGAATCCTCAGAACAGAATGATCTCTGATTTTATGGAATCTTGAAAGGATATAACATCAGCGCCCTTTTCGGGCGCTGATGGTTTACTTGCGCACTACGTAAATCTTTTCCTCACTTGCTGACGCCAACTTCTGAATCCGATCCAGGTTTGCCAGAAAACAGCCTTAGCAAACGCTGCCAGCCAGATTTAAGGTTCAGTTTGTGCAAACGCCAGGTTCCCACAATACCGTAGGGCAAAAACATAACGATCAGGATGAACAGAACGCCAAATACCAGTGGCCAACGCGCACCAAACCAGGTGTAAAAGAATTGCTGAATCACCTGACTGATGGCAGCACCAAAGACCGGGCCGATCAGCGTACCCATTCCACCCATAATGGTCATAATCAACGCATTGACCGTGGTTACTGCGGATACCATAGTTGGGGTGGCGCTCATATTCCAGATCGAATACAGAGCCCCCGCGATGCCCGCAAAGATGGATGCTGAGACAAATGCAATCGCGCGATATGTGACCGGATTGTAGCCAATCATCCGCATTCGGTCTTCATTTTCACGGTTTGCCACGATTATCCTTCCGGTAGGGGAGTTGGTCATGCGCCGCATCACCAGGTAAGACACAAACAGGAACCCCAATGCAATGAAGTAAACCGTCAGGCGGTTTTGGGTTGGATTTAACCAAACAGGCAGGGGAATACCATGCAGCCCTTCATCAGCACCGGTCCATTCGTGAAAGTCAGTTGCTTTGATCAGAATATAAAGGGCTGAACTTAATGCCAGGGTAAGCATAGCAAAATACGCACCTTTTAATCGGATGGACGTGGCTGCAAAAAGCAAACCGATCAACACCGAGACCAACAGTACAACCAGGATGATCAGGATAAGCACAATGATCTGGGTAATGTCAACATTACCAATCAAGATGCGGTAATTGTCAGCAAAACCAGGTGCCCAATGTTTAATTAGCAGCGCGAAGGCATATGCCCCACTGCCAAAAGAGGCGGCATGCCCAAAAGAAAGAATACCGCCATATCCTATCAGCAGGTCGTAACTCATAGCAAAAACAGCCATGATGAAAAAAGTGATTAGCTGCCCTTGCCAGAATTTGGTAACACCTTCATTCAAACCGGTGCCGGTGATGAAGTTCATCACAAAAGGAAAAGCAATCATAAGGGCAATAAAAATGAGGAAGCCAGTTTCTTTCTTGTACCAGGGTTTTGATAAAGGTTTCAGAATCGGGTTTTTCTGCGCCATCGTCTCCTACTCCTTTTTTCCGAACAAGCCCTGCGGTCTGGCGAGCAAAACAATGACCATGATAATGACGGTCGAGGCCTCAGCTATTGCTGTGGAAAGCGAATATTTCAGCGCAAAGTAATCACCAAAGGCACGGGCCATCCCCAAAATCATAGCACCCACAAAAGCGCCAACATAACTTCCCATGCCGCCAATAACCACGGTGATCAAGCCTTGAGTTTGATATTGGTCGCCCATTAGCGGTTGAACTGGCAGGAAGGGTCCTGCACCGATGCCCCCCAGCGCAGCCAGAGCCACACCCATCGCAAACACCAGCGTAAAGACCGATTTCACGTTTATTCCCAATGCTTCCACCATCTGCGGGTCCTGCACGCCCGCCCGGATGATCATGCCAAGTCGGGTTTTGTTCATAATCACTACGAGGAAAATAAACATAGCAATACCGAGTACGATAACAAATAACCGGTATGTCGGGAAAGTCACGCCAGCGATATCCATCGTTGCATTTCCGTTGCGCAGCCACTCCACCAAATTGGCAGCCTTGCCGGGCTGGGCAAACTGAGGCGGACGCTCCATCTGGTACGCCAGCGGATCCCACAGGACCTGCACCAATTCACGGATAACATAACCCAATCCAAGGGTCATCAACACTATGAACATGGAACGCACGTAGAGTGGGCGGATGAGCGTGACTTCCACAACAGCGCCAAACAGGAAACCAAAGCCTACTGCGGTGAGTATGGAAAAGATAAAACGCAGGTTTCCATTCATCAGCAGCACTCTTTCGGCAGCAGGCTCGCGGATAAGAGTGGTGACCAGCGCCAATACCAGTAAAACCAGAGGGATGAGCAGTTTCTTGTTGAGAGACTCAATTGGGGCAAACTGGGTTTTATCGCCAGGCCTGGCAGAGCCGACTGCAATCAGCAAGCCACTGACAAACATCATAACCGGACGTATCCAAAAGCGTGACAATGGTTCCTGTGCGCTCAATTCAGCCAGCGGATTGGTAACATTGGTAACAGTAGCAGCAACCATAGCAGTCTTTGCCAATTCCATGATATCGAAACCAAGGAAAGCAATCACAGCTGCCAATAAAGCCATTACATAGGCAATTCGGGGAAGCGCTTTTTGCCATTTTTCAGAAATATGCCAACGGATAAGATAGGGTTTGATGCTGCTGAGCATCAGAACACCCGCGCCAAAGGCCAGCAGTACCGGCATCATCCCGAATATGAACGTGGGGTTTGTGTAGAATTGCCAACCCATGTAGGCACCCAGCATGAACATGGCGCCGTGGGCAAAATTAAGCACATCCATCAAGCCAAAAATGAGCGTGAGACCAGCTGCAACCAGAAAGGTCAGCGAACCCAAGGTGAGACCAGAAAGTGCTGTTCGGATAAAGGTCTGTCTGCCGGCAGAAACATACAACACCGCAAAGATTGCAGCTGTTACCACTGCGACGACCACCCAGGTCAGAATTTTCTTATTCTTTGGATTCATGGTCCATCTCCAATTCTTTACGGGTCTTGATGCTGGCACCGAGGTAATGGTGGATCAAATCGGTATTTTCAACGAGATCCGCCATCAACCCGGACTGTACACTCTTGCCATCATCGATGATGGTGTAGCGTTGGGCTAATTGGCTTGCCATGATGAAGTTTTGCTCAACCAGCAGGATCGTGGTGGTCTGGCTCAATTCCCGAATGGCTTCCATCATTTGCTGAATGAGGATGGGTGCTAATCCTTCGCTGGGCTCATCAATCAGCAGCAGTTTGTTATCCGGGACCAATGCCCGGGCTACAGCCAACATTTGCTGTTGACCGCCTGATAGATGGTTGCCCGGCAATTTTGAAAGGCGCTGCAAATCCGGAAATAAGTGAAAAATAAACTCGGAGTGGCGGTTGAAATCACCCTTCTTGCGTTCAGCCAATTTCAAGTTTTCCATGACGGTTAGAGCTCGGAAAATTGCCCGGTGTTCGGGTACATAACCGATCCCGAGGTTGGCAATATTGAAGGCTTGTTTTCCATGGATCTCCATGCCGTCAAAAATGACTTTACCTTCACGGGGCGGGGTCAACCCCAGAATTGACTTAAGGGTAGTGGTTTTACCAGCGCCATTTCTCCCTAACATTACCGTAATGGATCCCTTGGGTACACTCAGCGAGACACCTTCAAGGATATGAAATTGCCCTATAAAAGTGTGAATCTGATCGACAACCAGAAGATCCTGTGTTTGTTCACTTTCGCTCATGCTAACTCTCCGTAAAGGTCACCCAGGTAAGCAGTTTGGACCTGTTGATTATTGGCAATATCGTGCGGGCTGCCCTCTGCCAGGATGCGCCCCTGGTTCATGACCGTAACTATATCTGAAATGGACATGACCATATCCATGCGGTGTTCAACCAGGATAGCAGTGCGGTCTTTTGACTGCACTACCTTATTAATGATTTGGATCAGTTCGGGCACCTGTTCGGAAGACATACCGGCTGTCGGTTCATCAAAGAGGAGCAATTCAGGATCACACGCCAGCATGATGCCCAGTTCCAGCTTTCGTTTCTCACCATGCGGCAGATTGCGCGCCAGGATATACTCCCTGCCATTTAAACCCACCATGGCGATAACTTCTTCAGCCTTGTCAATGTAATCCTGGAAATTATCAGCAAGGTGAAAAAGCTTGAAGTTGTCCTTTCCCATTGCTTGGGCTGCCAGACGGATATTCTCAAGGACAGTCAGGTTCGGAAATATATTGGTTATCTGATACGATCGTCCTATACCAAGGTGTGCCCGTTTTTGCGGGCTGATGTGGGTGATGTCGTTGCCTTTATAAAAGACCTGACCTGTTGTTGGCGGCATAACCCCGCTGAGCAGGTTAAACAGCGTGGTTTTGCCAGCCCCATTAGGTCCTATGATGGCATGCATGGTTGACTTTTGTATTTGGATACTGACATCATCCACTGCCACCAATCCACCAAAAACCTTGGAAAGGTTTTTTGCTTCGAGTAAAACTTCATTGGTCATAGTACTTGCCTTTTCATCAATCTCTTGAAATGAAAAATAATAAATAATACCTTCTAACGAGAAAACTAACACCCTTACGGGTAAATCAAGAAATAATTTTCAGGCTTTTGGTGAAATTGGGGAGGGACATTTATCCCTCCCCAATCACTTAGTAAGGGTTACTCCACAGGCACAATCGGCAGGTCGCCACAGCGAGCTGCGTAGTCGCCAATCAGGGTGCAGGGAACACCCAGTTCGTTGTATTCGGAAACATAGATGGTCTCGAAGAATTCATATTCGTTGATACCATCGCCATCCAAATCAGGATTCAGATTAACCAGCTTGAGAATGTTCATAGGCTGTTCACAGACATGATCCTCTGGGCGGATGTGGTAGGTTCCCTTGGGCCCTTCAAAGGTCAGTCCTTCCAGGGCAGCTATCATCGCATCGCCGGAGGTATCGCCGCCGGTAGCTTCAAGGGCGGTAGCCAGGGCTATGGCGGAGGCCATACCACCAGCCGTGAACAGGTCGGGGTAAGCATTGATGGCAGCATCAGCTTCGTCTTTGAAGGCTTCAAAGTGATTTTCCACCAGCCAGTCATTGACCGCATTGTCCGGAACAGTGTAGTGATACACATTCAGACCAATACCGTTCAGGCTCGCATCGCCAAAGACTGCGGCAAAGGAGGCGTTGTCGCCATAGCCAGTACCAACAGTCATGGTTTCCAATGCGCCCATGTCTGCCAGACCCTGGAAGAGGGTCACATAGCCGGTACCGGACCAGGTGAGGAACAGATTTTCCGCACCGGAATCCATAGCCTGCTGGATGTATGGGCTGAAGTCCGTTGTTTCAAAGGGGGCGTAGATGTCCGCAATCAATTCACCGCCGAATTTCTCAACGGAGTACTTGAGTGCAGCACCGGATGCCTGACCAAATGCATTATCGACACCGATGTGTGCAAATTTTGGACCGACATTTTCCACCAGGTACTTGGCAATGATGAGCGTGTCATCAAAACTGGTCCGGGCTGTGCGGAAGACGTATGGGTTGAAGTAAGCGCCGGTTGTAAAGTACGATGCTGCCGGATCAACCATCAGGATGATCTCGTTTTCCAAGGCAACATTGGTGAGTGCAATAGCGCTGGCTGAAGATACAGGACCTTGCAGCAATTCAACGCCATCTTTTTCAATCAGTTCCAATGCCAGGGCAACTGCTTTTTCGGGGTTGCCTTCGTCATCCTTGACGATGACTTCAACCGGGCGGTTGGCAATGATATAGCGGCCCTGATCATCCATCTCGCCGCCGGACATATACTTGAGGCCCATCTCAAAACCGCGCTGCTGCTGCAGCCCGTAGAGGGCCATAGCACCAGACATCATGCCGATCTGGCCAATCTTGAGGACTGGTCCGAGTTCAGCAACAGGTTCTTCAACAACGGGTGCTGCATCCAGACCGGTGAATTGATCGGGAGTGTAATAGCCAGAGTCAATGATGGCGGCCTTGACATTCGCCTGGTCCACGGAAACAACCGCAGATGGTTTGGCGGGGACAT
>CAYVWM010000029.1:11165-20100 GCA_964455505.1 uncultured Anaerolineaceae bacterium | reverse complement strand
CTTCGGACTTGTAAATATTCAGGCATGATAAACTCTCTTTCTGATATCCTGATTATTTGATTTCTCATAAATAATACTTCACTGGAATCCCTTTGTCAAGAAAAAGTCTGTAAAATAAATAAAGAAAAATGTAGAACTCAGCGGGTTTCGAGATTGTAGTAGTTATAGCAAGCGCTGGAAAGCTGCGCCACCAGCAGGTTGACCGGGTCGAACACGGCCTGGACCGGGTGGTGTACAAATATTGACAGGACGTAATCCCCGCCGGGTGTATAGACGATGCCGCCGTCGGCGATGGTGTGGATGTAGCCGTCATCGGCTTCATAGGCCCAGCCGTGTTTGTGCGCCACAGTTACCCCGGCAGGCACACCCGCCTGGATGAGCACGCCGATGCGGTTCAGCACCAGGTACTGCACCATCAGGCTGCACTCCTCCTGGTTAATTTCACCCGGGTAAACGATCGGCAGGCTGCCGCCGCCATTGGCAGCGCAGAAGTAAATATCTTCCAGTAGCAAACCCAGGTCTGCAGGGGTTGTTTGGGCGTAGCGGTCGCACAATATGCAGGTTGTCTTCACCGTAATTATTACTTGAAAAGCGAAGTGATTATTTATGATTATGTAGATAATTAGGTGCCAGTGCTGGCGGGAAAGTTCCGAAACCGTAAAAAAGCGTATAAAACTATTGGTTACAAGGTGGAGTAATCACTTGGAAAGGATGTAGAGATCTTTTGTGCTTAATATAGTGCGTGAATTGCTTTGCGCGCCTGATTGACTACACGGTCAGAAATCCAAAGTGATGAACTTGCCAAAGCATTTAATGAATTCAATGCCTCGTTTTCACTTTTGACATGCCCAACTGCAACTGCCCAAAGCAGTAAACCAATCGAGCCATGAATTTCCAACCCAAGAGACTCACCGAATTGTCTGGCGATAGCATCATCAGTCAGCAACCATTCTGCTTGCATCTGCATGGTTAATGCAATGGCAAACGCTTCGCCTTCATCGATCTGTTTTCTCCACTCAAGCGCTTTTTCAAGATATGGTTCTGCCAGTTCCTTGACGATTACCCAATCGGGCAACTTGATATTATAGACATTGTGTTTAAATTCTTCCGCTACAACTGATGGAATAATTATCTCCCCTGCCAAATGCAATAGATTGATGATATTTGCTTCACCAAGGTGTAACAACGGGCCAGTATCGCAAACTACGATGCGCCTCATGCTTTTTGATCTTTCTGCTTTACTGCCCAAGTAATATCTTCAATCTGATATTTTTCTACCAAGGACCGATCCAATGCCAACTTTGGAACTAATCGAATGGTCCCATCGGGATCAACAACAGCTTCGAGTAAATCACCTTCAGCGATTTTAGCTTTCCGACGCGTTGGAGCAGGTAAGGTAATTTGTCCGTTGCTTCGGACTTGTAAATATTCAGGCATGATAAACTCTCTTTCTGATATCCTGATTATTTGATTTCTCATAAATAATACTTCACTGGAATCCCTTTGTCAAGAAAAAGTCTGTAAAATAAATAAAGAAAAATGTAGAACTCAGCGGGTTTCGAGATTGTAGTAGTTATAGCAAGCGCTGGAAAGCTGCGCCACCAGCAGGTTGACCGGGTCGAACACGGCCTGGACCGGGTGGTGTACAAATATTGACAGGACGTAATCCCCGCCGGGTGTATAGACGATGCCGCCGTCGGCGATGGTGTGGATGTAGCCGTCATCGGCTTCATAGGCCCAGCCGTGTTTGTGCGCCACAGTTACCCCGGCAGGCACACCCGCCTGGATGAGCACGCCAATGCGGTTCAGCGCCAGGTACTGCACCATCAGGCTGCATTCCTCCCGGTTAATTTCACCCGGGAAAACAATCGGCAGGCTGCCGCCGCCATTGGCAGCGCAGAAGTAGATATCTTCCAGGAGCAAGCCCAGGTCTGCGGGCGTAGTCTGGGCGTAGCGGTCGGGCTCGGTATTGTAGTCCGTGCGCTGGTTTGCGGGGGTCTTGAAGTCCTGTAAGAGGGGCGCACCAAAGTAAAAATAGCCGCCCCAAAAAGTGTTTTCCAGCCCCAGCAGCTGCATATCCTCAGTCACTTCCAACGGAGCCAGGGTTTTGCTGATGACCTCCTCGGCGACCTTGTCGGTGGAGTCATTATCGGATCGCTCTACCATTCTTTCGATCAGCGTGAGAATGTCCGGGTCGTAGGGGTCCTCCAGCCGGCGGAACGCAGACACCAGCACGGGGATCTTAATCGTGCTCCAGGAGGAATAGGCAATGTTGACCGGAGGGGGTTCATCGCCAACCCGGCTGTGGGTGAAGTGCAGCACAAGCCCGGTCTGAAGGTCTTTCAGGTACAGTTCTACGATGCCGTCAAAAGGCGAGGCGTCGATAATATCCTTGAGCATGATTTCCAGCAGGTCGATGGTGGGTTTAGGCGCCCTGGTCTGGCGGATCTCCAGGGCAATGCTGCGGTTGGCATTGGAGCCGAGGCTCTGTTTGATGCGCTGAATCGAAACCTCGTAATCGATGTCCGTGCCAGTTTGCCCGGGGTAAAAACTGCTTTCACCAGGCACAGGCATTGGGGGGGCTGAAGGCTCATTGTAGCGGGATGCGATCTCGTTCTCAAGGTAGCTGCGGATGCGGGCATCGTCGTACCTGGCCTGTAGAGGGATATCCTGGGCGCTGATGGGCTGGTTCCACAGGTATTTCCAGAAACCTGACCAGAAGGATTCGGCGATGCGCTGCTTGTCGGCTGCAGCCAGCATATTTTCCATGCGCATCTCGAATCCCAAAGAAGCCGGCCGCACCTGGATGCGCGCCTCTCCGTATCGGAGCTCAACCGGGGCAAGGTACACCTGTACGAGCCTTTCTGAAGCGGTTTCGTAGGTGAGCCCGCCAACAGGAACGCCGGCAATCTTTAGCCCGGTGGGGAAGGTTGACCGCACCTGTGCGTAACGGATCAGTTCGACCGTTGTCAGAAACGTGGTTATCAGGAGCATGCCAATGGCTGCCCAACTGACCAGGGATGATGATTTTCGCATGACCGCTTTATTATAGCCTTGCTTTTTTTACCATGCAAAATGCGGGGTGATAACTTTTGACAGTTCACCGGGATGATGATAGACTCTTGCTATCAATGCGGGCGCCTGAAAGGCGTCTTTTTATGGGAGTAGTGATGAGAACAGTCTATTGGGATGCGTCACTTGATAAATTGAGTTTGATCGACCAAACCTGCCTGCCAGCAGATTTTCGTGTTTTAAAGCTGGGCAGCTGCGCAGAGGTTGCAGATGCCATCCGAACGATGGTTGTGCGCGGTGCGCCTGCTATCGGAATTACAGCCGTTTATGGGCTTGTTTTGGCCGCCAGGGAAAACCTAACAACTGAGATTGCTCAACTCAAGGCACACCTGCACACTGCAGCCGAAAACCTGATCAGCACTCGGCCTACTGCGGTAAATCTGGCTGCGATGGTTCAGGATGCGCTTCTTTTCAGTGACTCCTTTGAGGGTTCCGCTGAGGATTTGCGGGCTGCCTTGCTTGAGAAAGCCAATCAACTCGCCGACCTTGAAGTGGAAATCAATCTTGCGATTGCACGCTTCGGGGCTGAACTCATCGAGGATGGGGATGCCATCATTCATCACTGCAACACCGGCGCCCTGGCAACAGTTGATTACGGCACAGCCCTGGGCGTGATCCGGATGGCGCACGAGCAGGGTAAGAAAATCCATGTCTACGTGGACGAAACCCGACCGCGCCTGCAGGGCAGCCGATTAACCGCATGGGAACTCAGCCAATACGGCATTCCTTACGAAATCAATGTGGATTCCGCTTCAGGCTACCTGATGCGTCTTGGAAAAGTGGACAAGGTGTTGTTTGGCGCTGATCGCGTAGCTGCCAATGGGGATGTGGTCAACAAGATTGGCACATACATGCTTGCGCTGGCAGCCTATGACAATGGCATTCCCGCTTACTCAGTATTTCCAATCTCCACTGTGGATTTCGATTGCCCCAACGGAGAAGCGGTTAGAATAGAGGAAAGAGACGTCAGTGAAGTGCTGGACCTGGCGATACAAGGAAAACAGGTGGCACCGGAAGGCGCCCAGGCTGTGAATTACGCATTTGATGTAACGCCGCACCGTTTGCTATCCGGATTGGTTACCGAACGCGGGGTTTTGTACCCACCGTTTTTTAGAAATCTTGCCGTCCTGCGGCAGATAGGGAGGTTCCTGTGAAAGTTATACTGACCGGTTCCATCGCTTTTGATTACCTGATGCGATTTCCTGGCGTATTCAAGGACTGCATCTTGCCGGAACACCTGGAGAAAATCAGCCTGTCTTTTTTGGTTGATGACATGGTGAGGCAGTACGGCGGGGTGGGAGCCAACATCGCTTATACCATGGCGTTATTAGGCGAGAAACCGTATATGTTTTCAACTGCAGGCCAGGATTTCCCGGAGTATGCGCATAGGTTAGAGGGATTTGGTGTAGACACCCGGGGTGTACGAATCATCCCCACCAAATTCACCGCGTCGTTTTTTGTCAACACCGACCTGACGAGCGCGCAGATCGCCTCTTTTTATACCGGTGCGATGGCGGATTCTGCAGAGCTGTCTCTCAGCGAGGCAGACTATGACGCCGATGATTTTGTCATGGTCTCGCCAACGGATCCACGGGCAATGGAGAGGTACATTGATGAGGCTAAGAACCTTGACTTGCGCATGCTCTTTGACCCAGGTCAGCAGATAATTCGGATGCAGGACGAAGCGATTCGCAGAGGCATAGAAAACGCATATGGTTTATTTGTGAACGCTTATGAATTTGAGCTGCTCAGAAAACATTCCGTGATGAGTGAAGATGAAATTTTGGAAGCACCCGAGTTTGCAGTGGTAACACTGGGTAAGGACGGCGCCAGGATTCACTCGCATGGTCAGGATATTTATGTACCCGTCGTAAAGGATGTGAATGTGGTTGACCCAACCGGCGTGGGAGACGCTTTCAGAGCCGGTTTTCTGTGCGGTTACCTGCACGGCAAGAATTTGAAATTGTGCGGAGAAATGGGCAGCACGACCGCTGCGCTGTGCATAGCGCAAAACGGCACCCAAAATCACCGCTTTACGATTGAAGAATACAAACGTTATTTTCGCGAGTATTTTGACGACCAGGGTCAGCTGGACGACCTTGGAACGAATTTATAAACTTTCAGGAGAAAATTAATGGAAAATTATCACGTTAAAGATCTGCAAGCCGCTGAAGGCGGCCGCCGCCGAATGGATTGGGCCGCCAGAGAGATGCCCGTATTGCGTTCTATTGAAGAACGATTTGCCAAAGAAAAACCTTTCGAAGGCATCCGCATGTCTTGCTGCCTGCATGTGACCACCGAAACAGCCAACCTGATGAAGACTTTACAGGCTGGTGGGGCAGATATTGTACTGACCGCTTCCAATCCGCTTTCAACCCAGGATGATGTGGCAGCAGCGCTCGTTTCGCATTACGAAATTCCGGTTTTTGCGATCAAAGGCGAAGATGACAAGATCTATTACCAAAACTTAAGAGCTGCGTTAGACCACAAACCCCACATCACGATGGATGACGGTGCGGATCTCGTGTCAACCATGCACAAAGAACGACGGGAACTGCTGCCAAACGTCATCGGCGGGACAGAAGAAACCACTACAGGCGTCATCCGCTTGCGGGCAATGGCTGCTGACGGGGCTCTGGAATTCCCGGTGATAGCCGTGAACGATGCTATGACCAAGCACTTTTTTGACAACCGCTATGGTACCGGGCAATCAACCCTGGACGGGGTTATCCGGGCAACGAATATTTTGTTGGCTGGAAAGACCTTTGTTGTGGTCGGTTACGGCTGGTGCGGTCGCGGGCTGGCACTGCGTGCACGGGGAATGGGCGCTAATGTTATTGTTACGGAAGTTGACCCATTGGTTGCTCTTGAAGCGGTTATGGATGGCTTCAGGGTCATGCCCATGGTGGAAGCAGCGCCGATCAGCGATGTCTTTATCACCGTAACTGGAGACCTGAACGTGATTGACAAGCATCACTTTGAGATCATGAAAGACGGCGCTTTAGTCGGAAACTCCGGCCACTTTAATGTGGAAATCAATATTCCCGCACTTAAAGAAATGTCTGTTTCAAAACGCCTTGTCCGTCCTTTTGTGGACGCCTATGAGATGAAAGACGGCAGAGTCATTCACATTTTGGGTGAAGGCCGACTTATCAACCTGGCAGCCGCTGAGGGCCACCCTGCTTCAGTGATGGACATGTCCTTTGCAAACCAGGCTTTGGCTGCGGAATACATGATCCAACATGCAGATGAAATGCAGAAAAAAGTGTACGGTGTTCCGGAATTGATTGATCGCGAAATCGCCCGGCTGAAATTGGAAGCCATGGGCATCAAAATTGACACACTCACTGCAGAACAAGTCCGGTATCTGAACTCCTGGGAAGAGGGTACATAAAGATACCTTCCTTAGAAAAAATCAGCCCCACTAACCAGTGGGGCTTTTGATTCATTGATTAAAGGTGTTGTTTGGAAATTAATTATGCTGGCCGGTGCTTATGGGTTTTAGCGCTGAGAACCAGAGCAATTTCCATATCGATTAAGCCAACTCATACATCGCGGCTATCGTCTTCGTCGGAGTCTACGTCGAAAGAACCAGTCAGTTGATTAATGACACCCAGATTTCTGACTGTTTCCTCGATTTCTTTCATGATTTCAGGATTTTCGTTGAGGAAATTCTTGGAAGCTTCGCGACCCTGACCGAGGCGGCCGTCCTTAAAGGAATAGAATGAGCCGCGTTTGTCGATTACCTCCAGACTGGTCGCCAGATCCAAAATGTCTCCAGCTTTGGAGATGCCCTCGTTGTACATGATGTCGAATTCGGCGGAGCGGAAGGGCGCACTGACCTTATTCTTTACCACTCTAACCCGCACACGGTTACCGACGATTTCGGCACCGACTTTTATCGATTGAATGCGGCGTACGTCAAGCCTGACGGAAGCATAGAATTTTAAGGCCATACCGCCGGTTGTTGTTTCCGGGTTGCCAAACATCACGCCAATTTTTTGGCGCAGCTGGTTGGTGAAGATCACAGCGGTTTTGGTTTGGCTGATTGCACCGGAGAGTTTTCGCAGTGCCTGAGACATCAAACGTGCTTGCACGCCCATGGTGGGGTCGCCCATGTCCCCTTCGATTTCGGCTCTGGGAACCAGGGCTGCTACCGAGTCGATCACTACCAGGTCCAAGGCTCCGGACCTGACTAGCGTTTCTGCGATTTCTAAGGCTTGTTCACCAGTATCCGGTTGTGAAATCAGCAATTCATCCACTTTAACGCCGCAGCGTGCTGCATAAACCGGATCGAGTGCATGTTCCATGTCGATAAAAGCAGCGGTTCCACCTTTTTGCTGGCATTCAGCTACAATATGCTGACACAGCGTGGTTTTGCCTGAAGATTCCGGGCCAAAAATTTCTGTGATGCGGGCTTTGGGAATACCACCCACGCCTAAGGCAAGATCGAGTGAAAGCGATCCAGTAGGGATGGATTCAACCTGCATTTGATGGGCTTCACCCAAGCGCATAATGCTGCCTTCTCCGTAGCGTTTTACAATGTCGTGCAGGGCGCGGTCAAGGACAGCTTTCTTTGCGTCTGCCATGTTTTGATCTGAGGATGGTCCTGGGGTGATTGGGGTTACTTTCTTGGCTGCCATTTTTTCTCCGATGTAGATATGTTATTTTCCGGTTGTGTATAAATATAGCACAATTGTTCGATAAGTCAATAGGTACTTTTTTATAGGATGCGGCGGCACTCCAGGTAAAAACGTTTGTCTTTTGCATGACCCATGGAAAAGGTTTTACGTGGAAGAGCGCCATCGACGATCACTGAACGGAAGAAAGAATCTTTGCTGATTGCAGGTAAATAAAAACCGACATTACCATTTTGCGTGGACAAATCCAGCAGGGTGCTGTCCCCATGGACGTAATCGATATGAACTTCCGGATGGCTAACAAGATATTGATCCAAGAATTCCTGCAGGCTGGCAACCGCAAGCGTCGTTTCGGGTTGGGTGAGGTTCACTAAAAGCATGCGTTCATGGTCGATATAACCAAAGCGCTGTATACCCGTTGTTGGTTGATTTCTGACCGATTCGCAGAGCACAGTAAAATCTGCTTCCTGTTCTATTTCGATGTTTGGCGAAAAGTGATTTGTCAATTCTTTTAGAAAAGCGGGATCTGTGCCGAATAAAACCCGGTGTATAGGTTCAAAAATAAGAGAGGTATCGTGTAGATTAACTATTTCTACGAGCGCAAAGCGGGAGGGGTGATCCATCCCGACCTCGGCTTTGCTTTCCTCCCAGATGGCTTTGGCTGTTGCCAGGGAATGGTTCCCGTCTCCCATGGCGAAAAGCATGGGATTTTGCGATGAATCCAGATGGTATTTTTGGGCATAGGTCTCAGGCGAAATGAGACTTTCTAAATTCCCGATCATTTCATCCAGCATTTGGGGATCTTCAACCAATCGGCCGGTAAGATGACCGCTGTCTTTCATCAGGTCAAAGTCGTAAAGGACAGGTAACGTCTCTTTTTGTTCGAGAATGGGTGAAAGGACAGAAAATTTGGGGTCATCGTATAAGACCAAAATATGGGGTAATTCAAGGGCGGCACCCCGGCGTACTTTCATTCTGGGGGGCAGTCGGTTTATGATTGTACCTTCCGTCGCGCGGATCAGTGACTGGGAACCTGGGGTGTAGTCGTAAGCCTCAAGATCGAGAGCCACAACCAGCCCTGTTTGGGTTCTGCCGTCCATCTGTCTTTCCACGAGAATGACACCTTCAACAGGCTTCAGCAGACCATTGTCCAGGTAGTTGCGCATTGCGGCTTGAATGGATTGGATTCGGGCTTCTACATCCGGACTCTCCAACCATACTTC
>CAYVWM010000029.1:0-11155 GCA_964455505.1 uncultured Anaerolineaceae bacterium | reverse complement strand
TGTGCAGTGTTGAAGGCGCTTCTCCGATAAAATCCGATACATCCTGCCAATACTCGGGTTGGGAAGTAAATTGGTCACAGGCGATCACAGCCCACTTTTTGAGG
Organism: uncultured Anaerolineaceae bacterium; assembly: GCA_964455505.1. Lineage (GTDB taxonomy): Bacteria > Chloroflexota > Anaerolineae > Anaerolineales > Anaerolineaceae > Mesolinea. Next base: position 11,051 of record CAYVWM010000029.1, on the reverse strand, counting down.
TCGATTTCTTCCTTAGGGAGGAGAATATCCGGGATATGGACGCCAATTTTTTCTGTATCTCGCATACTGGGAAACCCCTTTCCATTTGGTGTTTCCCCAATTGTATCAAAATACTTCTTTACGCGAGAAAGACAATTCCTACGGTTCCAGGACCAACATGTGCACCAAGAATTGGGCTGAGTTCGGTAGAGAGCATTTCGTTGATTCGAAAATGATCTTGAGCTTTTCTGAGCAAATCAGCGGCTTGTTCAGATGCAGCAGCAGAGACGACACCTAAAAAATCGACCGCGCCGTTTGGCCCGATAACCATTTCAGTCAGTTCCAACAACCTGCTGTGCGCTTTTTTTGATGTTCTCACGCGTTCAATTGGCGAAATAAACCCGTCCTGTAATTCAAGTATGGGTTTCAGGTCCAGAGTGTTTCCTAAAAACTTGGCTGCGGTGTTGATGCGCCCACCTTTGTGCAGGTATTCAAGTGTCTCCACGGCAAATAGGATATGCATTCTGCTGGCGGCATCCACGGCAATGTTGCGGCATTCCAAAAGTGTCGCACCGCGCTGTGCTGCTCTGGCAGCCAGGATTGTGATCATTCCCAGTGCCAAGGAAGCGGACAGAGTGTCCAGCACTGCAATGCGTCCTTCAGGATATTGTTTTGCAGCGATGCTGGCAGAGTCGAAGGTGCCTGAGATTTTGGAAGATATGGGTAATGTCAGAATATCGTAACCTTCAGCAATAAGTGGAGCATACACATCGCTGAAAGCGGCTACACTTGGTTGAGAGGTTGTCGGAAGGGTTTTAGAAGTTGATAGTTTCTTATAAAACTCATCGGGGCTGATATCGACTTTGTCAGTATAGGTTACCCCATCCCATAGGAGACACAGAGGAACGAGATGAAGGTCGTATTGCTCGTTTAGTTCATCTGGTAAGGCAGCGGTAGTATCGGTGACAATAGCAACTTTGTTTGGCATTCTGTTTCCTTTTTATTAAAGGTGTTCTAACGGTAATAAACCCCAAATATCAAATTGAGTTGCGGTAACTTCTGAAAAATCCCAAAATAGAGCTGTCTATCTAAGAAAGTTGTTTTTTAAGGTATGATTTGGAACATCTTGCAAAATTTCGGTAAACCAAGATAAATATATGCAAATATCAGAGAAAAAATGTTTGAAAGCCTTTCTGAAAAACTAAACGGAATATTTCAAAACTTACGCCGAAGGGGAAAGCTCTCGGAAGCTGATGTTGAAATGGCCATGCGCGAAGTGCGTCTGGCGCTCCTGGAAGCAGATGTAAATTACAACGTGGTTAAAAGTTTTACCCAGCGCGTGAAAGAACGTGCAATCGGGGTAGAAGTCTCCAAGGCGTTGAATCCTGCCCAACAGGTCATAAAAATTGTCAATGATGAGTTAATCACAACTTTGGGTCCTGGAATGCCGCTTAATCTCAAAGGTGAAAAACCGCATGTGCTTATGCTGGTTGGATTGCAGGGTTCCGGGAAAACAACCGCTGCAGCGAAGTTGGCCAAGAACCTGCGTTCCCAGGGGGAGCGGGTGCTACTTGTTGCGGCGGATATTTACAGGCCAGCTGCCATTAAACAGCTGCAAACGCTTGGTGAAAAAATTGATGTGCCTGTTTTGAGCGTGGACAGCGCCAAACCCGTGCAAATTGCCCGAAATGCTTTTGAGACTGCAAAAAAGGGGGCATATTCGCTGGTAATCATTGATACGGCAGGGCGATCCCAATTGGATGACCAATTGATGGAAGAACTGGCAGGAATTCAAGGGGTAGTACCCTGCAATGAAATTTTGCTTGTAGTGGATTCCATGACTGGTCAGGAAGCCTTGAATATTGCCCAGGGTTTTGCCAAAACCATCCCACTTACCGGCCTGATTATGACCAAAATTGACGGTGATGCACGCGGCGGCGCGGCAATATCCATCCGGGAAGTGACTGGTATCCCAATCAAGTTTCTGGGAACTGGTGAAGGTTTGGATGCGCTGGAAGTTTTTGACCCATCACGCATTTCCTCACGCATTCTGGGGATGGGCGACCTGATAGGTCTGATTGAAAAGGCTGAAAGCGCTTATTCTGAACAGATCGATGAAAAAGAAGCTGTCAAGATGCTTTCAGGCGAATTCACACTGGAAGATTTCGCCAAACAACTGAAACAAATGAAAAAGATGGGACCCATTTCCCAAATTTTGGAAATGCTGCCAGGACAATATGGGGCAGTCGCGAAAAACGTCAATCCAAAAGATGCAGAAAATCAACTCAAAACCGTTGAAGCGATCATTAACTCCATGACTTTGGCAGAGCGCCGCAACCCCAAGATATTGAATGCAAGCCGAAGGCGTAGAATTGCTGCCGGTTGCGGAAAAGACGTTCAGGATGTGAACCGGGTTATGAAACAATTCAGGGATATTCAAACCCTTTTAAAACAGTTCCAAAAATCCGGAGGACGTGGTAATATTAATAGGTTATTTGGTTAGACCCAAAAACTGAGTAAAAGGATATGCCCCTTCAGCATTCTCTCAACCTTTGAAAGGAAATGGGAAATTATAAAAAAAAACAATTAAGGAGTATTAACTCAATGGTACGTATTCGATTACGCCGCGTTGGTTCAACCCACCAACCTCATTACCGTGTAGTCATTGCTGACAAGGAAAGCCCGCGCGATGGTCGTTTTCTGGAAATCGTCGGACATTACAATCCGAAGACAACTCCCAGCACTATCGTTTTTGAGGAAGACCGTATTTATCATTGGCTAAGTGTGGGGGCGCAGCCCTCTGAATCGGTGCAGAAACTTTTCAAAATCGTTAAACTTGACGAGCGTTACGCGCGACTCAAAAATGGCGAGGAACAAGAAAATTTACTTGCCGAAGCGGAAAAAGTGTACAGGGAACGTGTAAAAGATCCCAGCACTACCCACACAACCGTGAAATAACAGGTTAGCCAATGGTTAAGGAAGAAAACCTCACTGGATTATTGGAGTTTTTGGCTAAATCCCTTGTGGACGATCCAGATGCGGTCAAGGTGGATCAGTTTGTGGATGGCAACGCTGTTCATTTAGAACTGCAGGTTGGTCCGGATGATGTTGGCAGAGTTATTGGCAAACACGGCCGTGTTGCCAATGCCATGCGCACCTTGCTGCGTGTGGTTGCAGCCAGAAGCGGCAAGCAAATCTCAATGGATGTCATTGACGCTGAATAGTCATTCAAACCACAACTGATGGATTCCCAAAAAACACATCAAACAGGCTCAGAAATTAACGATGAGCCTGTTTATGTATTAATTGGTAAGTTACAACGTCCTCACGGGTTGCGTGGTGAGATTGGCCTGCGGATCCTGACGGATTTTCCGGAGCGGATTAAAAAAGGCCGACGCGTTTATGTCGGCTCCCAACACGATAATTATAAAATTGATTCTGCTCGCTGGCATAATCAACTCATGTTGGTTTGTTTTGATGGGGTAAACACGAAAGAAATGGCACAGCAATTGACCAACCTGGAGGTTTTTGCAGCGGTTAATGAGTTACCAGCGCTTCCTGAAGGGCACTATTATCACCACCAATTGCTGGGTTTGGCGGTGTATGAACAAGATACTCTTCTGGGAACGTTAACTGAAATACTTGAAACCGGAGCGAATGATGTCTATGTTGTGGTGGAGCCTGGCGGCAAAGAATTGCTCCTGCCAGTGATTCCCTCTGTCATTCTACAGTATGACCTTCACAACAAGCGTATTGATGTTATTGTTCCTGAAGGCTTGCGGTAAGATTAGTTCATGGACGAGTTGGATTACTGGCTGGCATTTAGTTCAATTAGGGGGATTGGAGCAGTACGATTCAGGAAGTTGTTGGCATTTTTTGGGAGTTTATCCCAGGCTTGGTCAGCTTCCCGAAGTGCACTGTTGGCAGCAGGTATGACCGAGAAGATTACCCAGCAAATCCTGGATCAGCGTAAAGAGATTGATCCCTCTGTGCTGTTGAAAAACTTGCAAACGAAGGATATCCAGGTTCTCACCTGGAACGATACCTGTTATCCTCGGATGCTCAAAGAGATAGATCAGCCTCCCCCGGTATTGTATTATCGCGGTACTATCACAAGTGAGGATGACCTTGCAGTCGCCATTGTTGGAACAAGGCGTGTGACCTCTTACGGAAGACAACTGACCAAGGACACAGCAACATACCTGGCTGGGAATGGCGTCTCTGTCGTAAGCGGCTTGGCTCGCGGCGTAGATGCGATAGCACACCAGGCAGCATTGGACGCCGGTGGACGTACTCTTGCAGTACTGGGATCCGGTGTGGACATCATTTACCCGCCTGAACACCGCAAACTTGCCGAGCAAATTGTCCAACAAGGTGCAATCCTCAGTGATTATCCCCCCGGGACGAAACCTGACGGGATCAATTTTCCACCGCGTAACCGCATCATTTCCGGACTCTCCAAAGCCACCGTAGTGATTGAGGCTGGGGAAAAAAGCGGCGCGTTAATCACTGCAAAATTCAGCGCTGACCAGGGGAGAGAAGTTTTTGCAGTACCTGGATCAGTCCTTTCCCCCATGAGCAGGGGAACCAATAACTTATTGGCTGCAGGCGCAAACCCGATGACCCATCCGGCAGGAATTCTTGCTGCTCTTAATATTCAGGAACAACAAACCATAACAAAAAAAAGTCACACCAAATTGGATCCCTTGGAAGCCCGGATTATTCAGGCAATCGGTCACTCTACAATTCATGTGGATGATTTATGCAATAAAATGGACATGTCCATCGAGAAATTGACAGCACAACTGACTCTGATGGAATTGAAGGGATTGATTGAACGGGATTCAGGTATGGAATATCGGGCTGTAAAGAATTGGTTGGAGTAATAACAACCCCTTTCTGATGCTTGGTTAGACAAGGGGGTGTCCAAGGTGTTTTGAAAAAAATCCTTTATGGTATTATAGTCGCGCTTTTTAAGACGGTTAAAAGACAGATGGAGTTCTGATTTGGAAGCTTATTGTTTAAAGTGTAAAGAGAAACGTGAAATAAAGGACCATGTGGCATCCTACTCGGCGAATGGTAGGCCGATCACACTGGGATATTGTAGCGTGTGCAATACAAAGATAGCAAAGTTTGGACTGACTGATGCTCATGCAGGTTTGGAAAAACCGGCTTTGACAGTTTCCTCAAAAAAGACTGGCGGAGATAGCAAAACCAAAAACACAAAAAAGAAGAGTAAAACTGCACGATCTGCCAAGAAACAAGAAACAGGTGCTTCGGTGAAACATGCAAGCAGTGTCGGCAAGAGCCTGGTAATTGTTGAGTCCCCTGCAAAAGCAAATACCATTGGAAAATTTCTTGGAAAAGAATATCTGGTGACTGCTTCTGTAGGGCATATTCGGGATTTGCTCAAGAGTCAGCTCAGTGTTGATGTGGAAAACGATTTCGCACCTAAGTACCGTGTGCCAAATGAAAAAAAGGAAGTCGTCAAAACCCTCACAAAGCTCGCTGCAGCAAGTAAAAAAGTGTACCTTGCCACAGACCCGGATCGGGAAGGGGAATCGATCGCATGGCACATTATGGATTCCGTGCAAATACCACCTGAAAAGACCGAGAGGGTCGTTTTTCATGAAATTACCAAGGAAGCTATAGCAGAATCCTTCGGGCATCCCAGAACCGTGGATATGGATTTGGTAGATGCGCAGCAGGCAAGGCGTGTGCTGGATAGATTGGTTGGATACAGCGTGAGCCCAATTCTTTGGAAAAAGGTGCGTAAAGGGCTTTCAGCGGGTCGGGTGCAATCGGTTGCACTGCGTTTGATTGTTGAACGTGAACGCGAAATTTTGGATTTCGAACCAATAGAATACTGGAAAATATCTGCGGAATTTCTTCCTGAGGGAGGGAAACAAACCTACACGGCTCAACTGGCTAAAGTCAATGGCCAAAACCCTGAACTGCCAGATGAAAACACAACGAACCAAGTAGTGGCGGATCTTCAGCAGTCCACTTACAAACTCGACAAAATCACCAAGACTGAACGAAAAGTAAGACCATCTGCGCCTTTTATTACCAGCACGCTCCAGCAGGACGCCTCTCGCCAATTAGGTTTTCCTATTAAGAAAACAATGATGCTGGCGCAGCAATTATACGAGGGGATTGACATAGGCAATGGCGGTGCTACCGGTTTGATCACCTATATGCGTACGGATTCAGTCCACGTTGCACCGCAGGCAATTCAAGATGCACGCAAATATGTGACTGAACAATTTGGATCAGGTTTTGTTCCTGAAAAGATTCCTCATTACCGAACGCGGGCTGCTTCTGCACAGGAAGCTCATGAAGCTATCCGACCAACGTCTGTTTTTCATGATCCTTCATCTATCAAGAAACATCTGACGAACGATCAATTTCGTCTTTACAAATTAATCTGGCAGCGCTTTATCGCTTCTCAAATGAAACCTGCTGTTATAGAAATCACGACAATCAACGTGGTTGGGAAGTCTCAAGAACATAAATACCTCTTTAAGGCATCAACAAGCAAAACCCTGTTTCTTGGTTTCAGAGTCGTTTACCACGAGTCAATTGATGAAGACAAACCTGAATACGATGACATGGTTGATCTTCCCCTTAAGGACTTGGTTGAAGGACAAATCCAATTACTGAAAAACCTCACACCCTCACAGCACTTCACACAGCCGCCACCAAGGTTTTCGGAAGCTTCGCTGATTCAGGTTTTAGAAGAAAACAAAATCGGCAGACCTTCTACCTATTCTCCTATTATTTCTACCATCCAGGCACGCGGTTACGTCACAATGGAGGAGAAGCGCCTTGTACCGACCGAAACCGGATTCCTCGTCAACGATCTGGTGGTTGAGTATTTCCCAACGATTGTAGATGTAGGATTCACTTCTGACCTCGAAGAAAAATTGGATGAGATCGCAGATGGAAAAATGCATTGGGTTGAAGTAATGCGAGAATTTTACGATCCATTTGAAAAAAGCCTCAAGCATGCACAGGAAAATATGCCGGTTAACAAAATTGAACCGGAGAAAATCGGCAGAGCCTGTCCGCAATGCGGACATGATTTGGTGCTGAGAGATGGAAAATACGGCAAATTCATCAGTTGCAGCAATTTCCCAGCATGCCGATATACAGAACCCTGGTTGGATAAAATTGGTGTTACTTGCCCGGTATGCAAGGAGGGAGATGTCATTCGAAAGAAGACCCGCAAGGGAAGGGTTTTCTATGGCTGTTCGCGTTATCCTGAGTGTACTTTTACCTCTTGGAACCCGCCTTTGGCAGAACCCTGCCCGAATTGTGGCGGCATACTTGAACAAGTCAACGGTCAGCGATCGCGCTGTCAAACCTGTCACCACACATTTAAAGTTTCCAAAGAAGCACCAGTGGAAGATTAACTTGGTACAAAACCTGCACCTTAAGTAATGACAATCATTTGCAAAGAGGTGCAGGACCATGGAAAACATTTTCAATACAATAAAAGAAAAAATTAAAGAGCCCAAAAGTCTGGCTATTGCAGCCGGTATTGCCGGCTTGTTGCTGGGTTTGTTCTTTGCCTGGGTTGTATGGCCAGTGCAATGGACCGATACCAATGCAGAAACGATGCGTCCTGACCTCCAGCGGGACTATCTGCGCATGGTGATTACCCATTACAACCTGACCTATGATCAGGCAAAAGCCAAACAATTGTTTGAAGAACTCGGCGGGAGTGCAGAGTTGACCTTGGAGGAAGTAAACAACGATCCTGCCTTCCTGGGAAAAGATCAAATCGAAAAGTTCAAGTTGGCTGTTTCTGCTGATTATCCGGAGGATGTTGGTTCTGTTGTTCCTGAAAATATGCCCGAAGAGCCAGCAGAAACCCAAAAATCAAACAAATTGCTCTCACTTGGGCTGACCATGCTTGGCATTTTGGTGGTCGGAGCCGGGTTGGTTTACTATTTCTTCTTTAGAAATAAGGTCAGTTCGCATGCAGAACCACTTGATGATGTGCCAGCACGAAATGGCACAGTGTATGCTCGGCCTGCAGCGGTTCCTGCTGCCGTACCAGCTGCAGTGCCAGCTTCTACTCCTGCTGCACCGTTGCCTACACCAGTTCAACAGGTGGCTGCAATTTTCAATAAAGCCAATGGCAAATCTCAAGCCGAACACAAACCAGTTGCCCAGTTTATGACCACTTATATGTTTGGTGACGATCTTTATGATGAATCGTTTACGTTTGATGCGCCTAATGGCGAATTTCTGGGCGAATGCGGGGTAAGTATTTCGGACATTATTGGCGTTGGAGAACCAAAGAAAATCTCTGCTTTCGAAGTTTGGTTATTTGACAAAAATGATGTCCAAACAGTAACAAAGGTGTTAATGAGTTCCCATGTTTACAATGAACCTAACCTCCGCCAACGTTTGGAGTTAAAAGGCGAACCAATAATTGCCGAACCTGGCAAGCAGTTTTTCATGGAAACTGCCACCCTAAAACTGGAAGCAAAGATCGTTGATATGGCTTATGGCGAACTGCCATTGCCAGAACAGAGTTACTTCCAGAGAGTGACCGTAGAACTTGCGGTCAACAAAAAGTAAGTAAAAAGATACCAAAAAAAGCTGAGGTCAAAGCCTCAGCTTTTTTGGTTTGTTGGCAAAATTAACTAATGTTGATAATTTTTACTTTGATGACTCCACCGGGGGTGTGAACGGTAACTAAATCGCCTTTTTTCTTGCCAAGCAATGCAGCACCAAATGGGGACTCGTAAGAAATTTTACCCTTGCGGATATCAGCTTCTTTAGCCCCTACCAATTCCAGTATCTCCTCAGGTTCGTTTTCTTCTTTGATAGTCACGGAATTGCCAATTTGAACCTCGTCCAGGTCCAGGTTGGTCTCATCAACAACCGTAGCATTTGCAAGGATTGCTTCAATTTCCTGAATTCTCCCTTCAAGGAAACCCTGGTCTTCTTTAGCTGCTTTGTAATCTGCATTTTCTGAGAGATCGCCCATTTCAATAGCGCTTTTTAGGCGCTTTGCCAGTGCGGTTCTCCCTGGACCGGTCAGTTCTTTCAGTTCTTCCTGTAATTGTTTTTTTCCATTTTTTGTCAAGTAAATCTGATTAGTCATTTATCCATACCTTTCTATGGCAAGATGTCAGGTTCAAACAGGCGCTTATATTCGTCGATGGCAAATCGATCCGTCATACCGGCGATGTAATCGCATATAGCCCGTTCCAAACCACGTTGTTCTATAAGTTCCTGAACGCTGTCTGGCAGGGAAGTTGGATTCTCCTGATAGAGAGTGAACAACTCAGTTACAATTCGTTCTGCTTTGGCAGCCATGCGCACAACGCGGTAGTGTCTGTAGAGGTTGTTAAACAAGAAATCCTTGAGCTCGCGATTACGCCGATACATATCCTCGCTGAAACCGACCACATTATAAGGGAGTTTCTGAAGTTCAAGGGCAGATTTAACACCGCTTTTGCGCAGATAGCGGTCAATGCTCTGGATCAGGTCTGTGACCTCAAAACCAATGAGGCGGCGGATAATCTGGTGCCGCGACAATTCATCAAGGGTTTCGGTTTTTCTGCGTCCGATGCTTTCGTTAACGATTTCCCAAATGGCTATTCCATCCAACTGACCGGGTGTAATCATCCCGGAACGCAGCCCGTCGTCAAGGTCATGAGATGTGTAAGCCAATTCATCGGCCACATTTGCGATCTGAGCTTCCAGATGTCCGCGTAAGTCTGGGTCATATTCTTTCGCATCAGAAACATCGTAATCGGTTTCGTGTTTAATCATGCCTTCCAGTACTTCCCAGGTGAGATTTAGGCCTGGAAAATCAGGGTAGCGGTTTTCAAGTGTAGTTACAATGCGCACCGACTGGGTGTTGTGATTAAAACCACCATAATCCTTCATCAATCTTGCCAACGCTGCTTCACCTGAATGACCAAAAGGTGGATGACCAAGATCATGGGCAAGACAGATAGTTTCAACCAAGTCTTCATTCGCTCCGATTGAACGGGCAACTGACCTACCAATTTGGGCAACTTCAAGAGAATGGGTCAGGCGCGTTCGATAGTAATCGCCCTCGTGATTAATAAAAACTTGGGTCTTGTATTCGAGCCTGCGAAATGCGGTGGTATGCAGCACCCGTTCCCTGTCCCTTTGAAAGCGTGTGCGAAAATCCGCTTCTTCTTCAGGGTACTTTCTCCCTTTTGAATCTTTGCTGCGTATAGCATAGGGTGCTAACTGTTGTGATTCAAATTCTTCGAGTTGTTGGCGAGTAAAAATCATGGTGTTTTTCCCTTAATTGTGCAACTATTGTAACCAATCCAGCATTTTTAATGTAATAGATGCAAAATCGATGAGTGTTAATCAGAGAATCGTAGTACCGATTGTTGATCCCGCCAGTGCTTCTGCAAGGTTTTTTGGGTTTAAGCCCGAAAATATCTGCACCCTGGTGCCGGGAACCTGCCGGCACAAGTTTTGCATAGCTTCAACTTTGCTGCGCATGCCGCCTGTTACGTCAATGCTTTGGGATCCACTGAATGTTGTGTGGTTTTCTGAATCTGCTTCAATCAGTTCGATGATTTGGTTATTGCTTGGAAAATCCTCGAAAACACCGTTATCAATACCCGCAAGCAGAATTCTTGATGGGTGGAGTGTCCTGGCAAGATATGCAAACAATTCTTCTGTGGAAAGAATTGTTCCGCCAATTTCCGTGTCCACTACCACATCACCATAAACAAGGGGAACCAGGTTTTTTTCTAATGCGGTGATTAATGGATCAAGAGTCCATTGGGTGATGCTGTGATTTTCGCTCACAACACAGGCGGAAGGCGGAAAACTGATAACAGGTAGTTGAACGGCATTGGCTTCGGTGAGGACCAATTGATTGAGTTTTCTGGCGCTAAACCAGACTTCCTGGTAGCCAAGCCATTGCCTGGAACCACGCACACCCTTTTGCGTATCGTAATTGACTGCAGCATGGTGCCCAAAAGATCCCGACCCATGTCCAAGCACAATTCTTTGCTGAGGATTGGCTTGCAGGAAACTGCTTACTTCTTGCAGTAAAG
>CAYVWM010000028.1:19959-20135 GCA_964455505.1 uncultured Anaerolineaceae bacterium | reverse complement strand
TTTTTACCTCTGCGTCAGGCAGCGGTTATAATGCACCTGACCAGGCCAAGCCTGGAACCTGAAAAGCGGAGCTGACAACATCATCAATAACAACCCGAATCCCCATCCTGAAAAGACACAATCGCAATCCATACTGGGCAAATTGCGCCAGGAAGTCACCGAATTTTGGGACGCCC
>CAYVWM010000028.1:0-19949 GCA_964455505.1 uncultured Anaerolineaceae bacterium | reverse complement strand
GGGGTATCCCAGCCCCAGTCTTTAAAAGCGGCAATTGCCCGGGTGGCGACGAGTATAACGCTGACCTGATCGCCCGTTACCAGGCGCGCGTCAAGCACATGTGAGCCTGCTGCCAATCGCAAATCCGGCAGGAACTGCATAAACAGGGGAAAACTAATTTTTTACCTCTGCGTCAGGCAGCGGTTATAATGCACCTGACCAGGCCAAGCCTGGTACTTAAAAGCCGAGTGGACATCATCAATAACAACCTGAATACCCATCCTGAAAAGACACAATCAAAATCCATACTGGGCAAATTGCGCCAGGAAGTCACCGAATTTTGGGACGCCCTGCGCAACACCCCGCAAGCATTCCGGCTTGTTTGGGCTGCCAGCAGGACGGCTGCCCTGATTGGGGTTCTGCTGACCGTCGTGGTTGCGGTTCTGCCAGCAGCGCAAGCCTGGGCAGGCAAACTGATCATCGATGCCATCGTTAAGGCAATTGCTGATGAGATGGAAATGGTTGCAGGACTGCAGACAGTCCTGCCCTTCCTGCTGCTGGAACTCGGGTTGATCCTGCTGCAGGCTATCATCAGCCAGGTGCGCTCACTCTCAGACCGGGTGCTGCAGTCCAAACTGAGCCATTATGTCAACAGCATGATCATCCGCAAAGCGATCAGCCTTGACCTGCAATTCTTTGAAAACCCGGTGTTCTATGACACTCTGCAGAACGCTCGCCGCCAGGCAGACATGAGTGCCCTTGCGATTGTCCGGTCAATCCTGCAGATTGTTCAGCAAGTGATCACCTTGGTTTCCTTAATTATTCTGCTGGTGCGTTTCAGCCCCTGGCTGGCTTTAATCGTTTTCGTGGCGGCAATTCCCGCATTTCTGGCGCAATCAAAATATGCTGAAATGGCGTTCCGGGCAGTTACCAGGCGCGCGCCCGAATCCCGGCTGCTTAATTACATTGAGCAGCTGCTGACCAGCAACGAGACCGTCAAAGAGATCAAACTGTTTGGTTTGGGAGAACCGCTGCTGCAGCGCTACCAGACGCTTTTTACCGGCTTCTATGAAGAAGACCAGGCAATCGCCCGCAAGCGCACAATCTCAGGGCTGGGATGGGGCATGCTTTCCCAGCTGGTCTATTATGGCAGTTATGCCTGGATCATCCTGCGCACCATCGCCGGGAGTAATTCCCTGGGCGATATGACCATGTTTCTGTCCGTTTTCCGCCAATCCCAAAGTTCTATCCGGGGTCTGCTCGACAACCTCAACAGCCTTTACGAAAGCAACCTGTTCCTTGATAACCTGATGACTTTCCTTGATCTCAAACCCATGCTGACCTCTCCGGAAAATGGGCTGATTGTACCCACCACTATCCAGAAGGGGATTGAGTTTCGGCACGTGCACTTCAGCTATCCCGGCTCGGATGTGGAAGTGCTGCGCGACATTAACCTGACCATCCACCCGGCGGAGCGCATTGCCCTGGTTGGGCTGAATGGCGCCGGCAAGACCACCCTGATCAAACTGCTGACGCGCATGTATGACCCAACCAGCGGAGAGATCCTGCTGGATGGCGTCGATTTACGCGAATACGACCTGCACAGCCTGCATGAACGCTTTGGGGTCATCTTCCAGGATTTTGTGCGCTACCAGTTCACCGTGCAGGAAAATATCGGCTTTGGGCAAATAGAGGACATGGAAAACCTGGAGCGCATCAAAGCGGCAGCCGAGCGGGGCGGAGCAGATGAGGTGGTTGCCAAACTGCCGGAGGGCTATCAGACCATGCTGGGGCGTCGCTGGCAGAAAGGCAAGGAGCTTTCTGGAGGGGAATGGCAGAAGATCGCCCTGGCACGCGCCTTTATGCGCAGAGCCGAACTGTTGGTGCTGGACGAGCCGACTTCCTCATTGGATGCCGAAGCGGAATTTGAGATCTTTCAGCGCTTCAACCAGCTGATGGAAGGGCGGATTGCCGTACTGATCTCGCACCGCTTTTCCACCGTGCGCATGGCAGACCGGATTGTGGTTCTGTCTGAGGGGAAAATTGTAGAATACGGCAGCCACGAGGAATTGATCGCCCTGGACGGGAGTTACGCCCGCTTGTTCAATCTGCAGGCAGAAGGATACCGGTAGCGCGCTCGGCCTTCCCAGGATTTTTTCTTTGCTTTCCAACCTAGTATTTTCTTGCCAACGCGCTAAACCATCCAGCACAACGTGCTTGGACTATACTATTGTTTGATGGCATATTGTTCTGTCATTTGAGAGTTCCACCTTTTTTATCTAATGACTTTTGAACCAGGAACTTATCTTATAATTAGGATTGCCTGTAAATGATATAACAGGTAAAATTAATAAACTAACTAACCCCGACGAATCTTGCGGCAAAACTAAAGCCGCCATATAAAAAAAGGATTAACATGAAAATTGTGACCGATAGCGGTTCTGACCTTACTCCAAAGCAATGTGAAGCATTGGGAGTCACCATGCTTCCGCTTAAAGTGCAACTTGGCGGAAAAACTTATTTAAGCGGTTTCGACCTTACCCCTGAGGAGTTTTATGACTTGATTGAGGGTGCCGATGAAATGCCCACAACATCCACTCCCTCTGTTGGTGATTTTGTTGATGCCTACAAAAGACTGGCGGAAGAAGATCCGGATATCCTTTCGATCCATCTTTCTTCCGGTCTGAGCGGTACCTACAGCACGGCGGTCACGGCTTCAAAACTGGTCAAGGCCAATATAACCGTCTTTGATACGCTCACGCTTTCTTCAGGCACAGGATGGCATGTGGAAACAGCCGTCCAGGCAGTTCGCGCAGGCTTATCTCTCGATTCTGTTATGGAGAAACTGAAACAAGTGCAGGCTTCGACCATGGCGCTGTTCACCCTGCCCGACCTGAAGTATCTGATTGCAGGGGGGCGCATCGGTCACCTCAAAGGTCTGCTTGCTTCCCTGTTGGGGATAAAGCCTATCATTGAAGTGAGCAAGGCAGATGGCAAGTATTATGATGTGGGCAAAAAGCGTTCATTTAATAAAGCCATCGAAGCCATTCCAGAACTCATTCTGAAACGCTTCCCTGCGGGAACCCATCTGCGCGCACAAATCTGCCATGCTGCCAATCCTTCGGGAGGCGAAATGCTCCGAAAAGCACTCGACAGTGTTTTTAAGTGCGATTGGCTGCCAGATTGTTCTATTGGGACTGCCTTAGGCGCCCATACCGGACGGGGCTTGGTGGGAATCATGCACGCAGCTGCTGCAGACTTCCCTTCCATTCCATAGAATATGCCCCCGGAACATGCGTTTCGGGGGTTTTTTGTACCTATCGCAACTGCTGTTGCCCAATGGTTCAATTTTTTGCATGGGGTTTGTGTGTTATGATTCATTTTGTCAGGGAATATGTAACAAAAATTCATTAAAATAAGCATGCAAAGGTGCGAACACAAGGGTTAACATGATTCCGATCCAAGAAATGTTGATAAGGCTATTGGTCTCTCTGCTGCTTGGAGGGGCAGTTGGTTTTGAACGCGAACGGGACAGCCAACCGGCTGGTTTGCGGACCCATATGATCCTGGTGCTGGGGGCATGCCTGGCTATGATCCTGTCCATAAATATCGCTGCAGAATACGGCTCTGACCCCGCGCGGCTTGCCGCCCAGGTGGTTTCGGGCATAGGCTTTCTTGGGGCTGGTGCAATTTTGCGTTATGGTTTCAACGTAAAAGGACTCACAACTGCCTCCACGCTATGGACCACTGCTATTGTGGGTATGGCGGTTGGCTACGGGTATTACATTGTCGGAGCGGCGACGACGGCATTGCTTCTCATCGTGCTTACGCTGGTAAACCGGATTGAAAAACGCTTTATCCGCACAAATATCATCCGCAACTTCCGCATCGACGCCCAGGGTGGTTCGGGAACTGTCCGAACAATCAGGAAAACCATCAGCCAACTCGTCACCAGCGTGATCAACTTTACGGTCCAGAAGAGCAATAAAACCAACCATATTCGTATCCAGGTAATTGCCAAGATTGACCGGGGCGAAAAGATGGAAGACCTGTTGGAATTGCTGTCCAACATTGAAGGGGTACGTTCCATCAAGATTGAGTAAGCGTTTGGCGTCCTGATGCACTGAGGGGGTAACCCCTTTTTTTGATGTATACTCCTCGTTACTATGCCAGATTTGTTGCAGTGTCTCAGCAATCACGACCTCGGATTTTTACGCCTTGTGGCAGAGCTGTGGGGAGTGAATGCCAGCGGAGCAACCACGGCGGCTTTTGCGAGGGACCTGGCTGCAGTCATTGACCGGGAAGGAGAAGCGCAAGAGGTTATTCTCAGCCTTCCCCAATCCGCTCAGGATGCGCTCCTGGAACTCAAAGCGCATGGTGGGAAAATGGCCTGGTCTGCTTTCACACGCAAATATGGCTTTTTGCGTTCGATGGGGCCGGCCAAACGCACACGTGAGAAACCCCACCTTTTTCCCATATCCACAACGGAACGCCTGTATTACCGCAGTCTGATCGGCCGCGAATTTTTTCGGCAGGATGACGCCCTTCTGGAAATGGTCTATCTCCCAGCCGATTTTTTGGATGTGCTGCCGCAAGTACCCGCAGGGGGGCAGCGGCCTGATGCTTATGTGTATCCGCCAGTAGATCTCGCTGACCTGGGAGAGACTTCTTTTTGGAGTGATCGTGTTCTGGACGACAGCAGCACGCTTTTGGCAGCCTTGAGGGCTAACCGACCGTTAATCCCTGAGGGATTTGCCTGGGGGTCGCAGGTCTATTGGCAGGGTTTGCAAACTCTGCTTCAGGACCTTTCCCTGACAGACCGGGCTGGGAGTTCACCTTCGCCGGCAGCCCGTCCTTTTTTAGAAATGACGCGCGGGCAAGCCCTGAACTGGCTGGTTAACGCCTGGCTTTCTACGCACATTTTCAATGAACTTCGCCTTGTACCGGATTTTTCCTGCATGGGCAGCTGGTTGAACGATCCGCTCCCCGCGAGGCGCTTCCTGGTCAATAAGATTGCCGCCTTGCCAAAGGGTCGATGGGTGTCTGAAAGGGACCTGGTAGAAAGCGTATATCAAAGCAACCCGGATTTTTTACGCAGGGGCGGCGAATACGACGCCTGGATGATTGTCAGCAAGGCGCCTGGTAACCCGCTGCTGCGTGGATTGGAAAGCTGGCAGGATGTGGAAGCCCGTTATGTCCATTACCTGGTATCTGGTCCTTTGCATTGGTTAGGCTTGGTGGAGCTGGCGGATTCGATTAGCGATCTGGGAACGATTTACCTGCGTAAGTCGGAGTGGTTTGATCTCTTGTGCAATGCACACGAGGCTTTTGCACTCCCGGATGAGAATGTGCCTGTGGTGGTCAGCCCAGCCGGCCAGCTGCAAATGTCGAATCTGACCCCTCGGATTGCCCGTTATCAACTCTCACGCTTTGGCGAATGGTTGGAAATCAGCCCCAAGCGTTACCGCTACCAGCTCACGCCGGATTCCCTTAAGCGGGCTGCCGGCCAAGGACTGACCACCCGGCACCTGGTCAGCCTGTTGCGGAAGTATGGTCAGCCTGCGCCTGTGCCCACTTTACTGAAAGCGATTCAACGCTGGGAAAACGAGGGGCGTGAGGTTTGGACCGAAGAAGTGGTGATTGTGCGGTTAGCCTCTGCAGAGATATTGCAGGCTCTGCGCGAATCCCCAGCCGGAAAGTACCTGGGCGAAACGCTCAACCCGAGTGCGGTCATTGTCCATCCTGAGGGTATTGAGCGCATCCAGTTGGCACTGGCCCGAATGGGTTATCTGGGGGATTTCCAGGGATATATCCAATGAGCACAATCCGGATCAAGGATGAAAACACAGCGCGCCCACTCCTGGGCAGGATACTGAATGTTATTCTTATCGTTATGGCACTTGGCGGTGGGCTGCGTTTTTACGGCGCTTTGAACCAGCGGGAACTGATTGCTGCGGTCAGCGCAAAATTATGGCTGCCCTGGTACCTGATAGTGTCGGGACTGGCTGTTGCGCTGGTGAGTGCCCTGGCGATTGCCGGGAGAATCAGCACGCCCAGTAAGCGTACGCTCTGGGCAGGGATTGGGATCGTGTTTGGTGTTGGGGCGTATTGGATTGAACGATTGCTTTTATGGTCGCCCGATCAGCGCGGTGGAAACATCGTTTTCATGGCGATGTTACACTTGCTGTGTCTGGCAGTGCTGGGATGGGAAGCCATCGTGCAAGCACAATGGAGGAAATATGGCAATGGATCAGGAAATTGAAGTGAAATTTTACCTGGCGGACTTGCCGGGATTAAAGAAAAGACTCTTAAATGCGGGTGCTGAGCAGAGCCATCCGCGCATTCTGGAAGTGAACCTGCGTTTTGACACCCCCAATATGGATCTGAGCAAGCATTTTCGGGTTTTGCGCTTGCGGCAGGACCAGGCAGCCCACTTAACTTTCAAAGGACCAGGCGACGTGGTAGAAGGCGTGTTGGTGCGCCAGGAAATTGAGTTTGAGGTCAGCGACTTTCAAACCACACAGCGTTTTCTGGAAGCCCTGGGCTACCGTGTGTACCTGACCTACGAAAAGGTCAGGGAGAATTTTACCTTGATGGGCGTTCAGGTTTCGCTTGACGATATGCCCTTTGGGTGTTTTGTAGAACTTGAAGGACAGTCCGGATCTCAATTAGAGGGTGTAGCCCGGGTATTGGGCTTGGATTGGTCTCGGCGCATTAACACCAGTTATTTGCAGATATTTCAGAATCTAAAAGAACGCCTGGAATTACATTTTGATGATTTGACTTTCGAAAATTTCAGAGGACGTCCCATCAACCAGGCAGACCTGGGGTATTACCCGGGTGATGAATAACACCAGAAGGAGAACCGCGATGAAACCCTGGAGAACCCTGTCGCGAAAAATATTGTTGGACCGCAAACCACACCTGACTGTTGAGGAGCGTGAAATTGCCCTGCCAGACGGTAAAATCATTCCGGATTGGACCTGGATTGACACCCCCGATTTTGTCGTGGTGGTTGCCGTGAATGAGACCGGTAGATTTGTGCTCCTGGAACAGACAAAATACGCGGTCAGGGGATCGTTTTTCTGCCCGCCAGGCGGTTATTTAAACCCGGGTGAGGAGCCTCTGGATGCTGCCAGGCGGGAATTGTTGGAAGAAACCGGTTATAGTTCGCCGGACTGGGCTTTTATGGGGGCTTTTATGACCGATTCTAACCGTGGGAATGGGCGCGGATACTACTTTTTGGCCCGCCAGGCCAGAAAAACCGCCGAGGTTAACTCGGACGACCTGGAGGAACAGCACCTAAGCCTGTTGAGCAGGGACGAGGTGGAAGCGCTGGTGGCTGAGGGGGATTTGCGGACGCTCTCCGGGCAGGCTGCCTTCGCCATGGCGCTGCTGCGGCTGTATTATCACTGATTTTGATTTTCAGGGTGCTTCCTTAGGATGCAGTAATAATACGCCCATCCTGCCAGGTGAGGCCTGAGACTTTTGCATGGTGATTGAGTAGTTTGGTCAGCACCTTTGCCATCCGCCGCGGGTCGCCGGTGGTAAAAAACCGGGTAGTGCCTGCCTGGCTGCAGGTATTTAGCAGGGATCGCTGTGCCAAAACCCTGCCTGCCTGGCGTGCCACCGCAGGAGCGGGATCGATAACCCTGGCTCGGCCTGCAGCGATTTTTTCTATCAAAGGAATGACAAAAGGAAAATGGGTGCAGCCCATCACCAGTGTGTCCACCTCTTTTTCGAGGAGCGGAAGCAGCGCCCGCTCTAAAATCCGGCGGGTTTTGGGGGTCTCCAGGTAGCCCTTTTCAATTTGCTGAACCAGCCCGGGGCAGGTTTCCTGGTAAATTTCAACGCCGGCTGCAAATCTTTCGACCACTGAAGCATACAATTCGCCCTGAAAGGTGGAGGGGGTTGCCAGAACGCCTACCCTGCCGCTGCGGGTTGTTTCTGCTGCAGGTTTTACCGCTGGTTCCATGCCTACGAACGGGATTTCAGGGAAAACCGTGCGCAAGTGGTGCAGGGCGGCTGCAGAGGCTGTGTTGCAGGCAATCACAACCATTTTGACCTCTTGGCTCAGGAAATATTGGGTGACGCCCACAGCCAACTCACGCAGTTCAGCCAGACTGCGGCTGCCGTAAGGGACCTTGGCCTGATCGCCCAGGTAGAGGAGGTTTTCGTGTGGAAGGGCAGCCTGGATAGCCCGCAAGACAGAAAGCCCACCTACACCAGAGTCGTATACGGCGATGGGCTGACTTGGGTTGAATGCGGTTGTCATACGGCTTATTTTAACACTGTGCAGAAATCTTGCTGAATTATCGTGAGGCATCCACAAAAGCACGAAACAGGCTGCGCATTTTGGGGTCTTGCGGCAGACATTCCGGGTGCCATTGAACACCAATTACAAAACGCCTGTCAGGCATCTCAACTGCTTCGATGATAACGTCTGGCGCGTGTGCACTGACTGCCAGCCCGGTGCCAATCTGGTTGAGCGCCTGGTGATGCAGACTGTTGGTTTGCACGGTTGTTGACTGAAGTATTTCAGCCAAACGGCTGCCCTGCACCACGCTGACTGCGTGGGACAACCTGTCGCGATCGTATTCGGGGTACCAGTCGTGTTTTTGGGCATTGGGCACCTGTGTAGCGATATCTCCTATCAGATCCCCGCCCAGAGCCACATTCAACACCTGGATCCCACGGCAGATAGCCAGCAAGGGTTTATCCTGCTGCAGGACAAGTGGAACCAGCGCCAACTCAAAGGCATCGCGCTCTGGATCTGCGCCGTGCATATTGGCTTGCCAGCTTCCGCCGTAGCGGTCGGGGTCAATATCACCGCCGCCGCTGAGGAGGAATCCATCAAATGTATCAATCATCTCGGGCAGTGCATCGATGGGCAGTGCGGTTGGCAGCAAAACCGGAATGCCGCCAGCAGCGAGGACAGATTCCACATAAGCCGCATTGATCTGGTAAGTGGACGGGCGGCGCCCATGCTGCTGCATACTGCAGGGGAGTGCTATCCTGGGGGCTTTTGATTGGGGCATATTGGGTTCCTTGTGTGCAATGGGTTAACAACAAGAAGCCTTTTCCGTAATACTTGACAGGTATCAAGCAATCCGGAGAAGGCTCCTGGTGAACAATGGGGAAAATCCCCTTAAAAACTTTGAATTAAAAGCGCTGCTTGAGTCGGGCGCTCTTGCCGGTGCGTTTGCGCAGGAAGTACAACCTTGCCTGGCGGACTTTGTTGTGGCGTTCCACCACAACCTTGGCAATCCGGGGGGAGTTGGTCAGGAAGGTGCGTTCCACGCCGATACCATTGCTGGCAACCCGGCGGACGGTAAAACTGGCATTGTTGCCGCTACCGCGGGTGTATAACACCACGCCCTTAAATTCCTGAATACGTTCGCGTTCGCCTTCTTTAATTTTGTAATGCACACTGACGGAATCGCCAGGGAACAGGTTCGGAATATTGGCATTCTTTTCTGCTTCGACAGATTTCAACAACTCTGTATGGTTCATGATGACTTCCCTTTACTCGCTAACACAATTTTACGCATCAAACAAAACGCCTGTCTGACGCGAACGCATAGTATACCATAGGAATTGGCAATTTTGTCAAGCAGATTCTATGTGTGTCAAGGCAAAATAGAAATGTCCTATTTTGGCTACATAGAAATGCCCTGATTGGTAATGGCAGTAAGCTGACAGATTTGATGTTCCTACGGGGTTCTCGAGGCATGATTGCCCGCAGCGGATGCTAATGTCCATGATCCAGGCATACAGGAATTTAGGAGCTTGCCAAAGACGCTTGTGCTAAAATCAGATCAAAAATTACAGTTATCTGTTCAAGAGACCGGAGGTACACATGGCAAAGGCACTCACCCCTGCAACGCGAATCGAAAAAGCCCGTCAGTTGATCTTCGCCGCCAAGAGTCTGGAAGCACCGGAATCCGTGGGTTGGGAGTATTTCAGCTATGTTGCCCAGGTAAAAGAGGAATTGCGGAAAGCTTTTGAACTGCTGAAATTGATTCCCTATTCGCCCAATACTCCCGACCCCATCAAAGCCGAAGCAAAGGCGGTTATGGAAGAAATCGAAACTGTCCGGACAGAAATCCTCAAATCGTAAATCGGGAGAAGAAATAAACTATGGTTTCAAGCAACGCAGCCACACCCGAAGCCTATCTCGCCAAACTGACCCCAGAAAGGCAAGAAGTTATTGCCGCGATGCGGGGTTTCATTCTTGCCCACCTGCCTGAGGGGTATCAGGAAAGCATGCGCTGGGGAATGCTCAGCTATGAAGTGCCGCTTGCGATGTATGCCGATACCTACAACAAGCAGCCGCTTGGTTATGTTGCCCTGGCCGCCCAGAAGCGTTTCAATTCCCTTTACCTGATGGGTGTGTATGCGGACCCGCAAGCCTACCAGGCTCTGTTGGATGCTTACCAGCAAGCGGGTCTCAAACCCGATTTGGGCAAGTCCTGCCTGCATTTCCGCGAAATGAGCGATCTCCCTCTGGAAAAGATCGGGGAGTTGATTGCAGCAACGCCGCCAGCAGCCTACATTGCGCAGTACGAAAATGCCAGACAGCACACAAAAAAACGTTGATCACTGCTGGAGGCGGTTTTTCGCCTTGTACACTTCAACTTTGTTAGACAATCCATTCGCCCAACTCCCACGATTCGTTGTTTGAAGACCTTCGCTGGATTGCACTTGACAAACAACTATACTGTACGGTATATTAGGCGTATGAATAACCGAGATAACCTGCTGGCAAACGCCCTGCAGCTGTTTACTGATTTTGGGTACGAGGCTACCGGAACCCAGGAAATATGTGACCTCTCCGGTGTAACCAAGCCGACCCTCTATCATTATTTTAAAAGCAAGCAAGGTCTCCTCGACACCATTCTGCGAGACGGTTTCAAACCACTCATGGAGCAGCTCACTGATGCAGCCGATTACCAGCACGATCTGACCCTGAACATCGAAAAGATCATGCGGGTGTACTTTCGCTTTGCTGAAGAAAACGGGGCTTTTTACCGTCTGCAGCTGGCGCTCCGGCATGCGCCGATCAAGAGCGAAGCGTATGCCTCCGTTCTGCCCTGGATGCGCCGCCAGCAAGACCTGCTGGTGGAAACGTTCCGTAAAGCAGAACCGGATCATGGGAATATGCGCGGTAGGGCTGATTATTTTGCGCTCACGCTGCTCGGGGTCATCAACGCAAACATTGTTCAATCTTTGGATGGCAATCAATCTCTGAGCGATGAGCTGCTGTACAGGGCAAGGCATCAGTACATGCACGGGATTTTCTCTTAATCGGTGGGGGTTATTTTTTTGCTAACAACAATATACCGATAGGTATAGTAAAAAGGAAATAAAATGACAGACTGGACAGAAAAAGCAATTTTTTATCATATTTACCCTCTTGGCGCCTGTGCGGCGCCAACACTAAACCCCTACAGCCATCCCACTGTGCCGCGCTTGCGGCGCATAATGGGCTGGCTGGAACACATTCAAGCGCTTGGCTGCAACGCCATTTACCTTGGGCCGGTTTTTGAATCCGGCACACACGGTTATGATACTGCCAACTATTATGAAATTGACCGCAGATTGGGGGAACGCTCTGATCTGGCTGACCTGAGCCAGGCTCTGCACGCACGGGGGATGCACCTGGTGTTGGATGGCGTTTTCAACCATGTGGGCAGGGATTTCTGGGCATTCAGGAATGTTCTTGAAAAAGGGCAGGGTTCGCCGTATGTAAGCTGGTTTTCCGGCCTGCGCTTTGATGGGCGCAGCCCCTATGGAGATCCGTTTACTTATGAGGCTTGGAACGGGCATTACAGCCTGGTGAAACTCAACCTCTCCCATCCTGAGGTGCGCGAACACTTATTTGGGGCTGTGCGCATGTGGGTGGAGGAATTTAAGATTGACGGCATTCGCCTGGATGCTGCCGATTCACTCAGTTTTGAATTTATGCAAGCCTTGAGGCAGTTCAGCAGCACGCTCAAGCCTGACCTGTGGCTCATGGGGGAGGTGATCCACGGGGATTACCGCCGTTGGGTTAACCCCGAAACCCTGCATGCAACCACCAACTACGAGCTTTACAAAAGTTTGTATTCCTCGCATAACGACCGCAATTATTTTGAACTTGCTTACAGTTTGAACCGAGGGTTTGGCAATGGCGGGATGTATCAGGGGCTAAATCTGTACAACTTTGTTGATAATCACGACGTTTCGCGAATAAGCAGCCAGCTCAACGATGCGGCGGATCTCTATCCGCTGCACATCCTGCTCTACAGCGTACCTGGCATCCCCTCGATCTACTACGGCAGCGAGTTTGGTTTCAGGGGCGTCAAGAGCACCAACGATTGGGGACTGCGCCCGGAATTCAAGCTTGAGGATCTCCTGCAGACCAACCAACAATCAGACCTGCGCTCGCACATCAGCCATCTGGCTGAAATACGCAGTGATTTGCTTGCGCTGCAAAAAGGGAGTTACGAACAAAAGCTGGTCGCTCCTGGCCAGCTGGCTTTTGTGCGCACGTGGGCTGACCAACAGGTATTGGTTATCGTCAACAGTGAGGCAGAAGCGGTTAGGCTGCGCATCCCGATGGAGGGGATGGCTGGCTGGAAGTTTTCGGACAGGCTGAATGGCAATGAAGTCTCTATGGTGAGCCCGGAAGCAAATCTGGAGATCACGCTGCCAGCAAAGTGGGGGCGGATTTTAGTGAGTACGTATTAGGGAGAGGATCGTCTCAGGCAGTTTTTTCGATTACCCAGAAGTGAGAGAGGCCCAGGCGCTGGAGCGGTGTCTTTTCGAGCCATTGCAAAAGGCTGCGCAGCGCCCTGCCAAGGCGGGGTTTGCGCTCGATGATATTGTCGTATGCACCGAAAATAGTACGCTTGCTGATGAACCTGACCGGCAAGCCGGTGAAAAGCTTTGCCAGGTCTGCCCGGGTGTAAACCTCCACGTGGGGGGCAAACTTGTCCCGCCAGGCACGCGGCAGGTAGTTGACCAGGGGAATGTTGCCGAAGTGGTATGCGCCGCGCCAGTAAACCCCATGGGTTTCAAACGGATATCCCCGGTTGGGGCAAAACAGTACAATGCGGCCGCCAGGTTTAAGCACACGGACCATTTCCGCAATGGCAGCCCGGTCGTTCTGGACGTGTTCAAGCACTTCATGGCTGAATACCAGGTCTGTGCTTTCAGATGGCAGCGGGAGAAATTCACCGGCAGCGCACATTACGTTAGGGGTGAAAGCGTAACTGTCCTGCACGCGCGGGAATTCAATATCCAATCCGAGCGCCAGCTTGGCAAGCGGGACCAACCTAGAGAGGTAAGTACCCACGCCGCAGCCGTCCACCAAAACAACCCCGGCCAGGCGCTCACCGGCTGAAGCCTCAAGCAAGTCAAAGCGGCGCTGCTGCCCAGCGCGCCAGACGTGCGAAGGTTCTCCGCGTTCGGCGGCTTTCTCCAAATTTGCAGGAATAACGTGCGGCATGGCTCCTATTCTACCAAGTAATATAAAACAGGTCAGCATTAATGGCTGCCGACCTGTTGAATCTTTGTGCTGTTTCTCAGTAAAGTGTGCTTACTTCCAGTCCACGATCATCCTGGAGCGGCCCCGCAGATACTTTTCAACCGCGATACCCGCAATAGCTCCGTCGGATGCGGCGATCACGGCTTGTTTTATCTTTTGACAGAGCACATCGCCTACGGCAAAGACCCCCGGAACGGCAGTCTGAAATTCCCGGTCTACGACGAGGCAGCCGCTGGGACTGATCTCCAGTTGTCCCTGCAGGAAATCGGTGATGGGCACTCCACCCTGCAGGTAGATGAATACACCTGAAACAGGTAGTTCCTGCACTTCGTCGGAACCGCGCGCGGTGATGCGAACGCCTTCCACTTTGCCATTCCCGTGGATTTCTTTGATGATTGTACTTGTGTAAAGCGAAATTTTGGGATGCTCCTTCAGCTCTTCCATAAACCCATTGGATGTAATGAGCTCAGAGGTTGGGCTGATCAGATGTACCTTACTGGCAAAACGTGCCAGGTAAAGCGATTCCTCTACGGCTTCGTCACTCTTACCCGCCACAACCACTTCAGCATCCCTGAAGAAAGCGGCATCGCATACGGCGCAGTAGGAAACTCCACGGCCCAGAAATTCCGCTTCCCCTTTGACGAGGTTGGACCGGCCCAAAGATCCTGTTGCGACGATAACGGCTTTGGCAGAGTACACACCCATATTGCCAAACACCAATTTTGGGCTGCCGGAGAAATCGGTGCCGATGGCTTTGTCGTTCAAGTACTGCACACCAAAACTTTCTGCCTGCTTACGCATGGTTTGCAGCAATTCTGAGCCGCTTATTTCACCCAAGATGCCGGGATAGTTGGCAATCTTGGTGGTTGTACCCAGTGCCCCAGTGGTAAGGCCTCTATCCAGGATCAAGGTTTTCAGGCCTGCCCGGCTGGTATAAATACCTGCAGAAGTGCCTGCCGGCCCTCCGCCGATGATGACAACATCAAAAAGTGTATCCTGATTATTTTCCATTTTGCTTACTGCCTGTTCTATAATATTTGAAAAGTATACCAATCTCTGTAGGTTTATTGATATTGGTGCCTAATGTTTGTTGAATCCAGCGGTGGGAACGGCTTGGGATAATGTACAATGTTTTTAAAGAGGCGGTTTTTTACGATCTGATAGTTTTTTAGAGCCTCGCAGTGGTAAAAGTGAGTGCAATATGCACAGGAAACGTCTCCGTAAGCGTTCCGGTGGACTGAGAAAGCAGGTTTAATCTGGAAAAACGGAAATTTCATCAAATGACAATCACCGAGCGGCAGACATGGCTTCTGGATGCCAGCCCATTGACTGCTGAGGATCTGGCAGCCTGGACACCTGAAGCCGGCTTAAACCTGGAAATAGCGGAGCAGCTGATTGAAAATGCTGCCGGGGTATACAGCCTGCCGCTGGCAGTTGCCCAGCATTTTGTGGTTAACGGCAGTGCCGTGCTTGTGCCTATGGCCGTGGAGGAGCCTTCTGTAGTGGCAGGGGTTTCGTTTATGGCAAAGCTGGCGCAGGCTGGCGGGGGTTTTAGGGCTGCTGCGGACCCGCCCGAGATGATCGGGCAGATCCAGCTGCTTGATATTCGGGATTTGGACGGAACAACTGACAAAATCCTTGCCCACAAGCAAGACCTGCTGGACAGCCTGCAGGGACTGCACCCCACTATCGAAAACCGGGGCGGCGGAGCCCGAGACCTGGAAGTACGCCGGATCAGCGAATCACCTATTGGGCCTTTCCTGGTGGTGCACCTGATTTATGACGTGCAGGATGTCATGGGCGCCAATGCAGTTAATACCGCCTGCGAATACCTCGCGCTTAAACTCGAAGCGCTGACCGGTTGTCGGTCGCATCTGCGCATCCTTTCCAACCTGGCGGACCGCCGGTTGGCGCGTGCCCGGGTGGTGATCCCAAGCCGAGAACTGGCTTTTGCCGATTTCAGTGGGGAGCGGGTGCGCGACGGCATCGTGGAAGCCTGGGCTTTTGCCGCCGCAGACCCATACCGCGCGGCCACGCACAACAAGGGCATCATGAACGGTGTGGATGCAGTGGTGCTGGCCACCGGGAACGACTGGCGCGGTGTGGAAGCTGGCGCGCATGCCTATGCAGCCCGGTCTGGGCGCTACACTGCTCTTTCAACCTGGAGCGTCGACGCAGAGGGGAACCTGGTAGGCGAATTGGAGATGCCGCTGGCAGTGGGCATTGTGGGCGGATCCACCCAGGCGCTGCCAGCTGCAAAAACCAGCCTGAAATTATTGGGCTGCAAAACTGCCGGCGAATTGGCAGAAATCATTGTTTCGGTAGGGCTAGCACAAAACCTGGCTGCCCTGCGCGCCCTTGCCACGGAGGGCATCCAGCATGGGCACATGCGCTTGCATGCCCGCCAGGTGGCATTGGCAGCCGGTGCGAACGCGCAGCAGGTGGAGGCGCTGGCAGACCAACTCGTTCGAGAGAAAAACGTTAAAATGGACCGTGCCAGGCAAATCCTGGACGGATGGAGTAAGCAGACAAATGAGTGAACATCAACATCAAAACAAAGGCAACCTGCTGTTGAAGCCGGATCGGCCGGTGGGAATTGTGGGCTATGGCGCTTATGTGCCGCGCTACCGCCTACCTGATAAGGAAATTGCCCGCATCTGGGGCGGCAATGACGAGGGCTTGCCCGTGATCGAGAAAGCAGTGGCTGGATTGGACGAAGATGTCATCACCATGTCCATCGAAGCTGCCCGCAATGCGCTTAAGCGTGCCGGGATCGATCCGCAGGAACTGCGGGCGGTTTGGGTTGGATCAGAATCCCACCCCTATGCGGTTAAACCCAGCGGCACCATCGTGGCAGAAGCTATCGGTGCTTCCACCAATATCCAGGCTGGCGATTGGGAATTTGCCTGCAAGGCTGGCTCGGAAGCGATGATGGCCGCCATCGCCCTGGTGGGTTCAGGTATGGGGCAGTACGCGCTGGCGATCGGGATGGATACCGCCCAGGGGAAACCGGGCGACGCCCTGGAATACACAGCCGCATCAGGCGGCGCTGCTTACATTATGGGACCACAGGACGAAGCCCTGGCGGTCATTGAAGCGGCGTATTCCTATGTTTCCGATACACCCGACTTCTGGCGGCGCGCCCATGCGGTCTATCCGGAACACGGCCAACGTTTCACTGGTGAGCCGGCTTACTTTCAGCATGTTGGCGCTGCTTCAAAAACGATCATGGAAGAGGCCGGGCTGAACCCCTCCGATTTCCAGTATGCGGTTTTCCATCAGCCTAACGAAAAATTTCCCTTAAAGGTCGGACGCGACCTTGGATTTACGCCCGAACAAATCAAACCCGGCCTGCTCTCACCGGTCATCGGCAACACCTATGCCGGTGCGGCCTTGATCGGTCTGAGCGCGGTGCTGGATAGTGCCAAACCGGGTGAGTTGATACTGATGACCTCTTATGGATCAGGCGCTGGGTCCGATTCATTCATTATCCGCGTGCGCGAGCCCATCCTGGAGAAGCAAGCAAAGGCCCTCACCACGCAGGACTACATCAACCGCCGGACAGAAATCGACTACGCCACCTACGTCCGCTTCCGCGGCGAGATTGTTGTTAGGTAGGGATACTATGCAAAACACCTCTCCAGAAGTTGTAATCGCCGGCATCGGGCAAACCGACGTCGGTGAATTATGGTCCGTTTCTTTGCGGGACCTGGCAGTGCAGGCTGTGCTGGCTGCTCTAAAAGATGCTGGCGGCATGCGGCCGCAAGCGGTCTATGTGGGCAATATGCTGGCTGCCAGTGCCGGGCACCAGGCAAATCTCGGTGCGCTCATCTGTGAGTATGCCGGTTTGCTGGGAGCGGAAGGGGTTACCGTGGAAGCAGCCGACGCCAGCGGCGGGGCAGCCCTGCGCATGGCTTACACAGCTATCCGTTCGGGGATGGTGGATGTTGCCTTGGCAATAGGGGTTGAAAAAGCTACGGACGTGTTGGGCAGCGATATTGAATCGCTCACTGTGCAGACCCTGGATGCCGATTATGAGGCTTCGGAAGGACAAACCCCCATTGGGCAGGCTGCCCTGCTGCTGCAGCGTTACCTGCATGAGAACCAATTTCCGCGTGAAGCGCTGGCTGCCTTTCCGATGATTGCGCATGCCAATGCGGTCAATAACCCGCATGCCATGTATCCCAAGGCAATCAAACTGGATACCTATCTGCGGTCCGGCGTTTTGGTGGAACCCTTTAATCTCTTTGACATTGCTCCCCTGGCGGATGGCGCAGCCGCGGTGCTGCTCACCCGGCGCGAACTGGCGCCCCAAGGTTTGGCACACCCCCTCGTAAAGATCAGCGGTTCCAGCCTGATAACCGAAAGGCTGGCGCTGCATGACCGCACAGACCCGCTCTTTTTTGAAGCCGCAGCGGTCTCGGTTTACCAGGCCTGCCAGAAGGCGGGTATCAGCGTGGCGGATGTGGACTTCTTTGAATATGCCGATATCACCAGCCTGCATGCGCTGCTTGCTTTGGAGGCGGCGGGATTTGCTCCCCGCGGTCAGGCCTGGAAACTGGCAACCGATGGCTCACTTGGGCTTGACGGCAGCCTGCCTGTGGCAACCATGGGCGGGTATAAGGCTCGGGGCAACCCCTTGGGTGCGGCTGGGGTGTACCAGGCGGTGGAAGCCAGCCTGCAGCTGCGCGCTGAAGCAGGCAAAAACCAGGTGGCGCATGCCCGCATCGGCATGATCCAGGCGCTGGCAGGCACTGGCTCGACGGCGGTGACGCATATTCTTGAGCGAATCGACTAACCATTCTTTGAGCTGACAAACAAACCAATCGAAGAACCTTAGGGCACAGGTGTCTCTTGTTTTTAATTAACTGGACGATTTGGATGATTCAGTCCTTTTCAGCAGAGGGGCAAACCGCCTTACTCTGCAAATGTGGGGGTCTCTGGCAGCGCCCTTGGGTGAAATATAGGTGTGTTTAGAGGGTGGTTTGAGGAGCATTGGGAACTAAAATCCTTAATATAAAAACAGAACTCCTTTATAATTGACCGCATCGAAGGCAATATCTGCAACTTCCCAACTGAATAGAAAACCATCGGAGGAAACCATGCGTATTTCAAATCAGACAGCAACTGTCCTAAAGTCCAAGAAGCCCGTAGGAAAAGTTTGGCGCGGATTGGTGTCAGCAGTGGTATTGCTGACATTTTTATTATCTTCTACGGTTGTGCCCATCAAACCGGTCGCCTCAAGCAGCCCCGACCACACTTCCAGCAGCCAACTGCAGGCTGAGGTGGATGTGTGTCTTTCACCTACCATCTCTACGGACACAACCTGGAGCGCGGGCAATGTTTACAAAGCTGACTGTGTGGTCACTGTGAATGCTGGGGTGACCCTGACAGTAGAAGGCGGGGCAGTGGTGCAGTTTGGCGGCTCTACCAGGGGTCTTAGGGTGTTGGGAACCCTAAATGTAACAGGCAGCGCTGGCAACCCGGCTGTTTTTACCAGTTTGAATGATGACCCCGCCAACACCTGGTATGGTATTGTGCTGCATGAAGGCAGTAGCGCCGTTATGAATTACGCTTCCATTCGCTACGGCGGAGCCTATGTCTGTGTGGGAGATTTTGCCGATAGTGTTTACAACAGCTGCTATAGTCGCACTCAACTGGATGTCCGCAAGGCCAGCCTGACCATGAATTTTTCTGAGGTTGTTGGCGGTCAGGGAGCTGGCATAGTGTTGGATGGGGAAGGTCTAACACCCTCCATCCAAAACACGCTTATTTCCGACAACAACAGTCTCGAACCTGCCAACCGTGCTGCTGAAGCCATCTACCAGACTACCATCAACATGCAGCCGACCTATGCCAACCTGACCTTCAGCGGCAACGATCGGGATCTGGCAGTTATGCCCGTGGGAACCCTCAAACAGGATGTTAATTTTGGCGGCGCCCCAATTGGGTTTACCTGCGGGAGCAATTACTGCCCCATAACAGTGGCCTCCCCACACACCCTGACCATCCAACCCGGCGCGCAGCTTGATATGACCTTGGGATATCCCATCTTTTATGTGGTGCAGGCTGGCGGAACATTGAACGCCATAGGAACCGAATCCCAGCCAATTACCATGGTGATGGGTCGCATCGACTTTGAATACGGCTCCCATGGAACCATCTCCCACTGCGATATCAGTGGCAACCCAGGATCGGTTATGCCGGGTTTAAACATTTCAGCTGATGGCATCCATGTCAGCGACACTGTGATCCACGACCATACTGCGCAAGGTGTAAGCGTGTTTGCTGGATTAAGCAATAGCATCGGTGTGACCTTTACCAATGTTGATGTTATAAACAATGCCTATGAAGGTATTTATCTAAACACAACGATCGGTGGGGTGGTAAATTTCAGCATGGATGGCGGTACTGTCAGCGGCAATGGACGTTCCGGAAT
>CAYVWM010000027.1:0-20197 GCA_964455505.1 uncultured Anaerolineaceae bacterium | reverse complement strand
TCTGCTGCATTTGTAAGGTTTCCCTCTGTGTCGGTTGAAACAGTCATATCCGTACCGGTCGGAACCGCTGGTTCCAAAACCACAACCGCTGTAGCCGGCACTGGATCAGCAGGCTTCTGCAGCTGCCAGCGTAGGAGCCACCCGATCCCTGCTAATGCCACTATCGACAGCAAAGCTGGGATAAGCCAGGCGGGCAGCGCTTTCTTCACCGGAGCCTTTCTGACTGTCCTGCCTGACGAAACGGTTTCTTCCAGCGCCTGCAGCAAGGCCTTCACATCCGCATAGCGCCTGGCAGGTTCCTTCTCCAGCGCCTTCAGCAGCACCGCCCTCACCCCCTTGGGCAGGTCCGCCGGCAAAACCACCGGCTGAAAGTGCTTATACATAATTGCCGGGGGTGTGTCCGCGTCGAACAGCACCACACCGCTCAGCATCTCCACAATCACGCATGCCAGGCTGTATTGATCGGATGCCGGGCTGCCTTTTTCCCCCTTCCAGATTTCCGGGGCTTTGTAGTACGCAGTCCCCACCCCTGAACCCCCTGCCACGGAGGACATGCCGGAACTGCTCTGCTGTACCAGCCTTGCCAGCCCAAAATCGGTGATGACCGCCTTGCCGCTCTGGTCAAACAGGATGTTCTGCGGTTTCACATCCCGGTGGATGATGCCGCGCTTGTGGGCATAAGAAAGTCCGTCCACGATGTCCCGGATGATCGGCAGCGCCGTCTCCAGGTCCATCTTTCCCTGCTGCCTGATGCGCTCAGCCAGGTTACCGCTGGGCAAATAGCGCATGGCAACAAAAAAACGCCCTTCAACGGCGTTGGCTTCGTATACGGGAACAATATGGGCGTGTTCCAGGGCAGCCAGCATCTGCGCTTCTTTACGGAAACGCGCCACAAATTCCAGGTCGGTAGCCAGCTGAGGATGCAGCACCTTGATGGCCACATCCCGTCCCAAACTGGCATCGTGGGCTTTGTATACTATCCCAAAGCCGCCCCGGCCTATTTCTTCCAGGATCTCGTAATTACTTAGCTGCATCAGGCTTTACCCTTTTCTTCTCCCCCAATGGGAGAGAATAGTTACCGCCAATTATAGTTCATTGGTGACCGTTTGTACCCAGTTCCACGAAAGATCATTACGCATCCGCCATGCTGTATGAATAAGATCGGCAGAGGTTGAATTCACACCCCAGCGAATATAACTTATCAATAAAAACAAATTCCCTTAAAGCTTTAGGTTATAGAAGGGTTATTCCTTGGTAAGGATCATACTGTCGCCATCCATTCCCAGTTCCATATGTTTGCCGGAAATATCAACATCGTATACCATGGAACCTGCCAACGCGAACAAACCGTCCATTTCCAATTTCATTTTATCCTTCTCGATGAACTCATATGTCCCGGAAGCGGTAAGCAAGTCAGTTTTTATGGTCATGGTTCCGTCCTTGTAAAAAGTGAAAACGCTGCCTTGCTCATCAGACCAGGATCCCTCAATCTTATCCGCTAAAGAACAGGATGCCAACAACAGGCTGACCAAAATGATTACTATGCTCAAAACTTTTTTCATTACCTCTCCTTTTTCAATCATAAGATTATCAACCTTTCCTTCTCCCTTTTTGGAAAGGAACACGTAAGATGTAAAAGCCGCTAATTCGACGCGCAGCGGAATCCAATGACGTTGCTGGATTCTTCCGGGTCGTAAACGCCGCGGCGGGCAATGCGCAGCACGCTCCAGTACCTTCCCCAACTGCCTCCGCGCAGCACTACGCTCGTGCTGGAAAAAGGACCGACCGGGTTCCTGTCTGGCAGTGTGGCGTAGGCATTTTCTGAGTAGCCGTCTTGCACCCACTCCCATACGTTGCCGGTCAGGTCCATCACCCCGTATTCACTCGCGCCATCGGTAAAGCTGCCAACCGGGCTGGTATCGCCCACGCAATCGGCAAAATTGGCACGGTCGCAGGTAATCTCTCGATCTCCCCAGGGATACGCCTTGAAGCTTGTTCCCTTGGCAGCTTTTTCCCATTCTGCTTCGGTCGGCAGGCGCTTGCCCGCCCAGGTGCAGTAGTCCTGGGCATCGTACCAGTTCACAAAAATCACCGGGTAATCGGCATACTCCGAGTTGCCAAAATAGGCGTAGCGTGTATGCGATGCGGTCGATTTTGGTTCTTCGCAAGCCCCATCGGAAACGCATTGCTCGTACTGTGCATTGGTTACTTCAAACTTATCGATGTAAAAAGAATCAAGAAACACAGGATGGGCTGGCAGCTCATCGGGGTCACAGCCATAGCCGCCGTTGTGGTTGGGGTCGCAGCCCATGGGGAATTCGCCCTCAGGGATAAACACCATCTCCCCAAACGCAGCTACAGGCGAAGCAGTGGTGGATGTGGGTTCCATCAGGGTCGGCGTTGAAGGAATCGATAAACTTGCCAGCACCTGTACAGTGGAGACCTGGGTTGGCAAGACCTGGCTTGTTGGAGCCGGCAGCGTGTTCACAACTGCAGCAGGGTTTTCTGCCTTTGGGGCGCTCACCACAACCTCAGCAGGACTGCTGTCTTTTTCTACAGACAATGTAGGCAAAACCTCAGCCGATAATGCACTCTGGGTTGGCTCTGCAGCGGCTCGCTGCCTGTCCTTATCCTGACCAAAGAGTAAAAATGCAATCACGGCTAACGCACAAACACCAAGAAATCCAAACAGCATCCAGGTCAGTGCGGGTTTGCGATCAGGCTGCTTCGCAGCTTTGGCTGGCATGAGAAGGCTTTCTTCCAACGCCTGCAGCAGGTCTTTCACGTGCGAAAAACGTTTCGCCGGGTCTTTATCCAGGGCTCTCAACAGCACCGTTTGCAGGCCTTGAGGCAAATCTTCCGGGAGGACAACAGGTTCAAAATGCTTCAGCATCACTGCAGGGGTTGTATCTGCCTGAAAGAGCACGCTGCCGCTCAGCATCTCCACGATGACACAGGCAAGGCTGTATTGATCCGTGGCAGGGCTGCCGCTTTCTCCATTCCACACTTCCGGGGCTTTATAGTACGGCGTGCCCAAACCAATGCTGCCTACGGAATGCGAAGAGGCAGAAGCATTGAGCTGAACCAACTTTGCCAATCCAAAATCGGTGATTAATGGGTTTCCTCGTTGATCGAAAAGGATATTCTGCGGTTTGATGTCGCGGTGCACCAGGCCGCGTTCGTGTGCAAATGTCAGCCCTTCAATGATCCCGCGAATGATAGGCATCGCTTCACTCAGGCTCATTTTGCCATGCTGCCTGATGTAATCGGCCAGGTTACCGCCCGATAGATAGCGCATCGCGATAAAATTCCGGCCTTCCACCTGGTTGTATTCATAAATCGAGACGATATTGGGATGTTCCAGAGCAGCCAGCATCTGCGCTTCTTTGCGGAACCGCGCTACAAATTCCACGTTGATGGTCAGCTGCGGGTGCAGTACTTTAATGGCCACATCGCGATTGAGACTTGTATCCCGGGCACGGTACACCATCCCAAACCCACCGCGGCCCAATTCTGAAAGGATCTCATATTTGCCTATACGCATCAGCTCATCCCTCTGGAATGAATTTACCGCACTAAAACTGCACCTCATTATAGTGCAATTGGGGAATATTTTTTCAGATTTTTTTGGGATAACCGACCAGCCTGGCAGGACTAATCTTGTTCCGTTTGCCAACTACGTTGCGGCTTAACTGGCAATGTTTACAGGAGTATGCTTTAACTTTATGCAGACAGGAAGAATACAGCCAACCAGCAAAGTGCCGATAGACAGCATGTTGGGATATGTGCTGTTTCTGAACTGTATTTATTTGAGATTATTTAAGAGTAAAACCAACCCTACTTCTCCGCTGAAAAATAGACATCATCCACAAATATGCTCGAGGGATTATTGAAATCTGTGCTGGCGCTGAAACTCAACTCCAAAACGCTCCCTGCTTCGTAACCAAGGTTGATGGAAGCCTCAGTCCATGCAGTCGTGGCTGTTTGCCCGCACAGGCTTAGCGCGAAGACCTCTGCTGTGCCGATATTTACCCGGAAAAAATCATAACCACAGGTATCCGTCGATGCTATCCAATAGTAAAAATGAAGCCAAACCTTATCTGGCTGTACCTGCACCACCTGGGAAATGCGTGAATTTTCGTTATCTCCCCCGCCCAACCAGGCCCCCCAGGCACCACTGTGCGCAGGAAATGGCAGCATGCTGACCAAGGCAAAATCGCTGCTGGAATATTCCCCCCAGGATCCGTCTCTGCCCAACTCAAAATCGCAATTCTTGACCGTGCCGTTGCAGTACGCCGATCTAACAACTACAAGCGGCAGATACAAAGTATATTGCTGATGTAAATGAGTGGTCGGATTATTACTTACTTCTATTGGGGGAAAGTGGTTAGAAATACTTCTGCTACGCACTACCCCCAGAAATCTATCTGATGTGTTGGTAGACCACGGGCTTATTCTTAACTTTTCAAATTGACTATCGGAAAAATTTCCCTTCGCGAACGCCTGAATAGACCCTGATTCCAACGCTGCTATCAAGATGAGGGCGGACAATAATCTAAAGCGTGTTTTCTTCCACATGCAAACCTGAAAAATTCTGTTTCCTATTAAAGATCCATGCACAAATGACATTGCCTGAATAATCAAGGAAAATTCCGAAATCGCTTCATCTAAATATTATTACATTTTTTTAAATATTCAAAATTTATCTATACCTATGCGCTTTATAAGCTTCAGCAAGGTTAGCTGTGATAGAATCTGCTGCATGGATCCCAGAATTATTTTCATGGGCTCACCGGATTTTGCCCTGCCCACCCTCGAAGCGCTTCACAATGCTTATGAAGTGGTCTGTGTGGTTACCCAACCCGACCGTCCTGCCGGACGAGGTCGCCAACCGCAGAGTTCGCCAGTCAAGCAATTTGCATGTCAAGCTCAACTGCCGGTTTTGCAGCCGCTCACATTAAAAAAACCGGAGGTTCAGGAACAGCTTAGAGCCTGCCAACCCGATCTTATCGTGGTGGCCGCATTCGGGCAGATCCTGCCCCGATCTGTGCTCGAAATGCCCCCTCTCGGATGCCTGAACGTGCACGCCTCCCTGCTGCCGCGCTGGCGGGGTGCCTCACCCATTCAGGCAGCCATCGCAGCGGGGGATGCCCAAACCGGCGTGACCATCATGCAGATGGATGTCGGCCTGGATACCGGCCCTATTCTTGCCCAGCGCGCAGTGCCACTGCGGGCCGGCACCACCGGCAGCGAACTGAGCCACCAGCTGGCTTACCTTGGCGCACAAACCTTATTAGACATCCTGCCTTCCTACCTCAACGGCATGCTTGCTCCCCTCCCCCAACAAGACACTCTGGCCACATACGCCCCGCAGCTAAAAAAAATTGACGGGCTGCTCGATTTCAACCAGGACAGCCAGACCCTGGTCCGCAAGATCTACGCCTATTACCCCTGGCCGGGCACTTTCTTCTATCTAAATAACCGCCAGCTGAAAGTTAACGAAGCGCACACCCACGACACTTTCGAATGTGAACCGGGGGTACGCTATATTGTCAATGGCTTTCCAGCAATAGGTACTGCAGCGGGGCTTTTGGTCCTGGACCAGGTTCAGCCAGAGGGGAAAAAGAGCATGCGGGGAATTGATTTTCTGAATGGTCAGCCGCACTGGCTTGACGATTAAGCGATTAAAAACACGCTACTCTTCGGGGAAAAAATTGCGCTTCCACTCAAACAATAGATTTAGGGCCTGAATGGGCGACAGCGAATTCAGATCCACTTTTTTAAAGGCTTCCATCAGGGGATTATTTTCCGGGAAAAGCCGCAGTTGGTTCTCGCTGGCAGGTTTTTCTGGCAGGGTTTTTCCAGAGGTTGCTTCCAGCTGTTTCAGTATCTCGTTTGCCCGCACAATCACCGGGTTTGGGAGCCCTGCCAATTGGGCAACATGAATCCCGTAAGATCGGTCTGCACCGCCCGGAACAATCTTGTGCAGAAAAATGACTTTACCTGCTGATTCAGTGACGGCCACATTGTAGTTACGCACACCCGGCAGGAACTCTGCCAGTTCGGTCAGTTCATGATAGTGGGTAGCAAACAGGGTGAAGGGGCGCAGTTTGGGATGGCTGTGCAGGTATTCAATCATAGACCAGGCAATCGAAAGTCCGTCATAGGTGCTGGTTCCCCTGCCGATTTCGTCCAAAATCAACAGGCTGCGGGAGGTAGCATTGTTCAGGATGTTGGCTGCTTCGATCATCTCCACCATGAAGGTGGATTGACCGGCATAGATGGCATCCTGTGCGCCTATGCGTGTGAAAATCCTGTCCACCAGCCCAATCTCTGCCTCATCCGCCGGCACAAAACTGCCGATCTGAGCCATCAGAACGATCAACACCACCTGCCTTAAAAAGGTGGATTTGCCGCTCATGTTCGGTCCGGTAATCACCCGGATGATCTCTCCGTCCTCCAGGACCGTGTCATTTGCAATGAAACGCTCATCCGTTTTTATCCGCTCTACTACCGGATGCCTGCCATTAATAATCTTTAACCCTTTTTCTGCTTTGACTACCGGGCGAACATAGTTGTTTAGCGCGGCTACATCCGCCAACGAAACCACGCAGTCCAGGGTGGCGATTGCCCTGGCAGTTTCCAACAGCCGGTCCGAAGCTTTTGCCAGCTGTTCGCAAACCGCCCTGAAAACTTTCAGCTCAATCTCGTGAATCTGGGTCTCTGCATTCAACACCAGCGATTCATATTCCTTCAACTCTGGGGTAATGAAACGTTCGGCATTTACTAGGGTTTGTTTACGTATGTATTCTTCCGGCGCATTGGCTGCATTTCCGCGGCTGATCTCGATGTAGTAGCCGAACACCTTGTTGTAACCAACTTTCAGGGTTTTTATGCCTGTCCGTTTGCGTTCCTCAGTTTCAAGATTGTTGATCCACTCACGGGCATGTGCGGACGACGTCAGTATCTGGTCCAACTCCTGGGAAAAGCCCGGTTTGATAATACCGGTATTTGCCAGTGTTGCCGGCGGATCATCCTGTATGGCGTTATGAAGCAGTGCCGACTGGTCCTCAAACGGAGTGATTTTCTGCAAAACTGCGGCAAGTGCCTCTTTGGTCTCCGAAAGCAATTCCGGCAAACGTCTGAGCACTTCCAGATCCTCACGCAGGGCAACCAGGTCTGGCGGGCGGGCATTGCCGCTGCTGATTCGGTTTACAATGCGTTCAAGGTCGTGGAATTCAGAGAGTGTTTCACCGATTTCTTTCCGCAAAACCCCCTGCGTAAACAACTCTTCCACCATATCATGGCGTTGGCGGATGGCTTCCAGGTTGAGCAGTGGTTTGTTGACCCACTGACGCAGTAAACGCTTGCCCATCATGGTGCGGGTTTTATCCAGAATTCCAAGCAGCGATCGTTCGGGTTTGTTGTCTCTGAGCGTTTCGGTCAGTTCCAGGTTGCGGCGGGTTTCCGAATCAAGCACCATAAAATCCGAAAGACTGTAGGTACTGAAACCTGTCAGGCGTTTTAAGCCGCTCTTCTGAGTCTCCTGCAGATATTTGACCAGCGCGCCGGCAGCATTGACGGTCAGGGTCGTGCTTTTCAGACCAAAACCCTCAAGGCTGGACACACCAAAAGTGGATTTTAACAGTTCATTTGCCCTGCCCGGTTCAAAGTACCAGTTTGGCACTCTGGTCAGCGTTCCGGGCAACTCCTCAGCTATCTTTTGATTTTCAGAGATGATGATTTCTGCGGGTTGGATTCGGATGACTTCAGAGCGCAAGGCATTAAAGTTGTTTTCGTGCTCAAGTTGCGTACCAGCAAACTCACCAGTGGAAATATCCAGATAAGCCAAACCGGCCTGGTTTTCCTGGATGTAAACAGATAAAAGATAATTATTGCGTCCTGCCGGTAACAAGGCTGGTTCAACCACGGTTCCGGGAGTGATAACCCGCACGACTTCCCTGGAAAAAAGGCCCTTATCAGGTTGGTCGCCCACTTGCTCGGCAATCGCAACATGGTAGCCCTTCTCAATCAGGCGTCCAAGATAGTTTTCCGCAGCGTGATAGGGTATACCTGCCATTGGCACACGCACACCCTTGGCCACTGGACGGGAAGTCAGCACGATGTCCAATGCTTCAGAGACTTTTTTGGCATCCTCGTCAAAGGTTTCATAGAAATCCCCCAATCTGAAAAATAGAATGGTATCCGGATACTGGTTCTTGATATCCAGGTACTGCTGTCTCAGAGGAGTGATTTCGTTCGCCATGTTGTAATTATTTAAGGTTTTCCCGGATATAACCTTCGACCTGGTCCAATGCCTCAGAAAGCTTGCCCGGATTCTTTCCTCCAGCCTGTGCCAAATCAGGACGGCCGCCGCCGCCCCCTCCAACGACTGCGGCGACGCGCTTGATTAAATCGCCGGCGTGTAAATTGCGCTTGATCAGGTCAGGTGTCACAGCCGCAATCATCACAGGCTTTCCTCCCACCACCGACCCCAGCACCACCACCCCGCTTGGATATCGCTGCCGGAATTGATCTGCAAGGTTTCGCAAACTTTCGGCTGAGGCATCCGGAACCATGGCGCTCATTACTGGAATTTCCATCACAAGGGAGACTGCGCTCAGTTGCCTCTCAAAAGTATCCTGGGCTATTCTGCTGCGCAGCGTTTCATTTTCTTTTCCCATGTCATGCAAATCAGATTGCAGGGCTGCCAGTTTCGCTGGGATCTCCTGGGGCAGCGCCCCCAATTCCTGGGAGAGCGCCTGGACAACATTGAGCCGTTGGCTGGCATACGCGTAAGCGCCGTGACCGGTTACCGCTTCAATCCGGCGAATCCCAGCCGCAACGCTTGCTTCACTGGTGATCAAAAAGA
Organism: uncultured Anaerolineaceae bacterium; assembly: GCA_964455505.1. GTDB lineage: Bacteria > Chloroflexota > Anaerolineae > Anaerolineales > Anaerolineaceae > Mesolinea. The sequence goes on along the minus strand of CAYVWM010000027.1, from coordinate 11,325 downwards.
GACCAATTTCAGCTGTATTGTGCACATGGGTGCCGCCGCAAAGTTCGTAGGAAATGGTCTCTTTATCACCGATCTGGATCGTGCGAACCTCTGCGCCATACTTCTCACCAAAGAGCGCCATTGCCCCTTCATTAATCGCTTCCTGCAGGGGCTTGACCACAATATTGAGGTCATACTCTCCCAAAATTGCTTCATTAACCCCGGCTTCTATCTTTAACAACTGGTTGCGCGTCAGTGCTTCAGGATAGTTGAAGTCAAAACGAAGCCGGTCAGACGCAACAAGTGACCCCGCTTGCCGCACCTGGTTTCCCAGAACCTTTCTTAATTCAGCATGCAGTAAATGCGTGGCGGTATGATTGCGCATGGTGGCTTTGCGGCGTAGCAGATCTACTTTTGCCAGTGCGGCATCGCCAACTTTTGGCTCGCCAAAGCGCACCTTGCCCAGATGAACAATGACACCCGCAGCGGGTTTTTGCGCTTCACGCACGTCAATTTCCCACAATCCTTCAGGTTGTGAGAGGATTTTCCCGGAATCAGAAACCTGTCCGCCCGATTCGATATAAAAACTTGTGTCCGCCAGCAAAACTTCCACTTCATCTCCTGCTGCAGCCTGACCAGCAGGCAGAGCGTTTATGAAAATAGCCAGAATAGGCGATGACACCTCGTAGCGATCGTAAGGGTCATAAGCTGTGCCTTCCGGGGCAAGTTTGGCTTCCCGAACCAGATTTTGAAGCACATGCTGGTAGTTTTCCACATGCTTGCCGCCCATCTCGCCGAACGCCTTCCCGGCACCAGATGCAATCCGGTGTTCTTCCATGCCCTGGTAAAAACCTGCCTCATCTACCTGCAGGCCTTCTTCTACAAGAATATCCCTGGTAATCTCAAGGGGGAAACCGAGCGTAGCGTAAAGGTCAAAGGCCTCCCTGCCGTTCAGGACGGTTTGATTGTTGGCACGCATTTCTGCGATCAATCGGCTCAATTCCGCAAATCCGGTATCCAGGGTTTCCGCAAAGCGCTGCTCTTCGCGCGTCAGCGTTTCGCGTATAAGCGTTTCATTCTGTTGGACTTCGGGATAAGCCTCCTGGTATATGCCGACGACAACTTCCGCAATGTCAGCCATAAACGGCTTTACCAGGTTGAGCTTTCGGGCGAACCTGGCTGCCCGCCGGATGATCATCCTGCAGACGTAATTGCGCCCCAAATTACCCGGTATGACTCCGTCAGCAATCAGAAAGCTTGCGGCACGCACATGGTCAGCACTCACACGGTATGGCGTCAGGTTTTCCTTGCGTTCCTGGTCGGATTGCCCGGTAATCTCCTGAACCTTATCCAGTAAAGGCGCAAGCAGATCGGTAGCATAATTGCCATCCACCTTTTGAATGATAGAGACAATTCTCTCAAAGCCCATACCCGTGTCGACATGCTTCTTGGGCAGCGGAACTAAAGAGGTTGGCGAGAGGCGGTTGTATTGAATAAAAACGTTATTCCAGATTTCTGTCCATCGTCCGCAGCCTGCATTGACATCACAAACATGGTTGGGATCATGCTTCATCTTGCAGGCTTCAGGTCCAAAGTCGTAGTGAATTTCGCTGCAAGGCCCACAGGGACCAGTTTCCGCCATCTCCCAGAAATTGTCTTTGCGTCCTGAAGTAACCAGATGAGAAGGATCAAAGCCGGGCTGGCTCAACCAGATCTGTGCTGCTTCTTCGTCGTCCGGAATCTCACCAAACTCGTCCTTAAAGGTCGTCGCCCAAAGTCGGCTCCTGTCCAGTCCCCAAACATCCGTCAGCAACTCCCAGGACCAGGCAATGGCTTCCTTTTTGTAATAATCGCCAAAAGACCAATTGCCTAACATCTCAAAAAAAGTATGGTGGGTATTATCGCGGCCGACCTGATCAAGGTCGTTGTGCTTGCCGGAAACCCGCATACATTTCTGGCTGTCCACTGCGCGTGTATAGGGACGGATGTCTGTTCCTAAAAATACATCTTTAAACTGAACCATTCCAGCATTCGTAAAGAGCAAGGTCGAGTCTCCTCCCGGCACAAGGGAAGCGCTGGGCACGTGTGTGTGACCGCGTTGTTTGAAAAAGTCTATGAATGACTGTCGAATTTGGGCGCCTGTTAACGTCATAATACCAGCTCCAGAAATTTAGTTGTTGCTTAACTAAATAATTATACTTGAAAAGATTCAATCCATTGCTTGCCGACCGGCTAAAGCACGCATTAAGGTGCTTTGGTCAGCGTATTCAATGTCTCCCCCTGCCGGCAATCCACGTGCCAACCGGCTCACTTTTATGCCCATTGGCGCAATCCGCTGCAGTAGATAGAGTGCGGTAGCATCCCCTTCCATACTCGGATTGGTTGCAATAATGACCTCTTTAACATGGCTGTTCTTAAGACGTTCCAGCAGTGGAAAAATTTTTATTTGATCGGGACCAACGCCTTCAATGGGCGATAAAACCCCCATCAAAACGTGATATTTGCCGTTAAATGCGCCGGTTTTTTCAATGGCGATAACATCCAGGGGTTCTTCTACAACACAGAGAACCTCATCGCTTCTCTCAGTAGAACTGCAGATATCGCATAACTCCTGACCAGCCAGGGTAATATTAAAACACTGCGTACAATGCCCTGTCTCTGTTTGCATTTTCTCCAAAGCCTGCGCAAGGTCCAATGAGACCTCTTCAGGTGCTTTCAATAAGTAGAACGCCAGGCGCGAAGCTGTTTTGGGACCGATCCCAGGCAGACGCGAAAACGCATCGATTACATTTTGAACAGGTTCAGGAAGTGCACGCATACCAGGTCCTAACGTCCCATCCCCATGCCGCCGAGCAGGCTTGTAAAAGGAGCCATCTTTTGCTCTGAGAGTGTTTTGGAACTCTCAAGTGCTTTATTAAATGCACTCACCAATAAATCTTCCAGCATTTCTGGGTCGGCATCAGCCAACACGTCTTCCTGCAATTTAACTGCCAGACAGCGCTGATCTCCCGTAAGCGTCACTGACACTGCGCCACCCCCAGCGGATTCTGTAACGCTTTCGTTTGCCAGCTGCTCTTGAGCTTGCATCATTTGTTCCTGTAATTTTGCAAGTTGTGCCATCATATTTCCGCCGCTGCGTGAAGACGGACCAGGGTTGTATCCTTTTGCCATCCTTATTCCTTCGCTTTCTTATTGATATTTGTCCTGCGGACCTTTCCGCCCAATTCTCTCACAGTCATCTCGACCAATCCATTTGGTGGGATTTCCTCCGGATCAGCCCCAAACAATTCGATTGATCCGGTTATGCACAGAATCCCAATATCCTGTTGATAGTGTTTTGTCAGCACTTTTTTTAAGCTTTTCAAGGGTTTTTCAGCCATCATTCTATCGCGTAAGAGTTCTGAACTGAAGTGTAGGGTAATCGTAGAATTGTCCGCTCTCAGCAGTTTGCACGAATTCAACAGCGCTGCAGCGATGGGATCCTCTACCCTTACCTCTTTTCTAATGATTTCCCAATCTTGCTTTACGCTTTCCAGGCTTAGACCATGAATATCGGGGGTTTCTATTTCTTCTGGAACATTGGCTGATTGCCCTTTTTTTGAATGCGTCCTTTTAATGGGTTGGTCACCGGTATCTGTGCCAGTTGAATCTTTCTCTGCTTTAGGTGCTGGAGGTTCAACTTCTTTTTCTTTAGGTGTGACAACTGGCACCGTCTGCTGTTTTTTTTCAACAGTTTGTGTGTTCTTCAGGTCAATAACTTTAGGTACCTGCTCCAATCTATCCGCAACTGAAGAGGCAAATGCCAGTTCCAATCCCAAGCCGGGATGCCAATTAGCTTTTATATCGGTACCGGCGCCGCTAAATGAATCGATTGCCTCAAGCAACTGCTGCATGCCATAACGACTGGTTTGGGAGTCCATCACTGAACGGACTTCGGGCAGCAGCTGCAGGTCTTTGCCGGCATTTAGTTTCAGCACCAATAAGCTGCGCAAGTACTCCACCACCTGCCTGGCAAATTGGCGGGGGTCAGCGCCGCCATCAAGGGTTTGGTGAATAATTTCCAAACCTACCCCACTCTCTCGGTCCAGCATAGCCTGCACAAGGTCAATGACTGCCTGGTTGGTTGCAGTCCCGAGTATGTCCTGGGCAGTTGCCAGAGTAATGTGCGCTTCGAGGGAAGACAGCTGATCCACCAATGAAATTGCATCGCGCATACTGCCAGTGGATTGACGGGCAATCAGGTTTAGTGCATCATCATCAACCGCAATTTTCTCCTGTTCACAGATAGTTTTCAATTTCTCTAAAATCACCTGTACAGGTATCCTGCGGAATTCATGGCGCTGACAGCGTGAGAGCACTGTGGCAGGAATCTTGTGAATTTCGGTGGTTGCCAAAATAAATATGACATGTGCCGGAGGCTCTTCCAGCGTTTTCAACAAAGCGTTGAATGCAGATGTGCTGAGCATGTGCACTTCGTCGATGATATAAACTTTGAAAGCACCCTGGCTGGGAGAAAAATTTATCTTTTCCCGCAGTTCCCTGACGTCATCCACACTCGTGTTTGAAGCAGCATCAATTTCAATCAGGTCAAGGAAACGCCCTTCATTGATGGCATTGCAGTTTTCGCAGGCGTTGCAAGGGCGTTTTGTCCGGTCTTCAGCCAGGCAATTGACTGCTTTGGCCAATAGACGAGCACTGGTTGTTTTCCCTGTACCTCGCGGTCCAGCAAAAAGATACGCTTGTCCGACCCGATCAGACCCCACTGCATTTCGCAGCGTCTGGACAATGTGTTCCTGACCAACAACTTCTTCCCATGAGGATGGTCGCCATATTCTGTACAGTGCCTGTGACATTTTTAATCACCTCTAAGGGATAACATAAACAGCTTGTAAATTACCATTTGGATCCCGTAATTCAATCTCATCACCCGACTTCCACAAGGCTTGTTCTGCGTTCCAAAACAACTCAATGACACTATCCTCACCCACTCTGGAATAGAGTTTTACTGCCCCGTTTCTGTTCAAACTCAAATTCGGAAAAGTAAAGGAGCGGTTTTGCCCGCCAAGCAATTGCCATCCTGAAAGATTTAACACCGTCTCACTTTGGTTTTGGATCTTCAGATATTCCAATTGTAGATCCCCAACACCAAAAGCACCTTCAAACGAAATCTTCACTTCGCCAACAGGCTGCTTAGGGGTAACGATAATTACATCGGATGTTGGGGAAAGTGATTCGGAAACCAGTGGCACGGATTCCAGAAAAGGAATGGATGATTCTGGAAATAAATCGTCCCAAAAGTGCAGTGCAAGGAAAACCGTCCCCGCTGAAATCAGGATATTTAACAGAATATAAGGCAGAATCAATTGACGTTTTTTCATCGCAAATAATGGACTAATGATAGCACAAACCAGCTGACATTCTCAAATTTTGCCGTACCACAACCAGTGTTCAGTACAGCGCGGAATTATTAATTGACCCATTACGTTGAATTAACCTATTAATAACAAATCTTTAGAACTGTCTTAAAAAGGAGGGAGTATTATTGGGGATGAACGAACAATTATTGTTTCTCTCCTTTCAAATTTGTTCGGATCAGGATCATATTGTGACACAACAAAATATTGATCAAAAGTAAAACAGGCGCAGGTGAGGCGCTTGTTTTACTTTTAACTGTTTAGCGTTACTCTGACAGGAGAAGCTTAATTTGATCAATCATCTTTCGTTGATGCCATAATAGCAGCCGCAGCACCTTCCGACACGACCACAATTCACCATCGATTTCATGAACCAGAGGGTCGTCTATCATCCCAAGCATAAACCGCTGAACCATCTCCTGAGAGGCTGAAAGACTTGCTGGCACTTCTTCTGCAACATAATCCAATTTTGAGAGAAGCAAATTCTCCATACTGATGATGGCAGCAGCTATTGCCTTGATTTGTGTTTGTCTATTCATAAGCTGCATTTCTGCAATCTCCAAACCAGCCACCAATTCATCCCTTTGCCATTTATAAACTTGCTGGAGAGTCTCCATCTCTTCTTTACAGACCAATCTGCAATCGTCAGAGAAAAAGGCGCGTGCGAGAGATCTTTTTCCATTTTCTGCAACCAAAGTTGGCTGCCAGACTTCTTCAGTTCTAAAATCCATGTCCCCCAAGGTAAACCAGGGTGTGTCAGTGTGAATATCAACCCAAGCTTCAAAACGAATTAATGCCTGGGTCAACCGCAGCATCACTTCACTGTTTTCCGATCCTTCAGCATAACAACCAGGAAAATCCAAACTCCAGGCAGTAATGCAATTATCCAAGTTTTTTTCCAAACCTACCCGAATAAGCATTCTTTGTTCACCCTTATTCTGGTTTTGGGTCAAGGAATACTGGCAGGTGCCCCAAAGCAACGATATCCATCCACTCTGCCCGATCACCTTCGGTGAGGATAGCAGCCTCACATGCTACAACGGCTCCAGCCTTTTCCACAATCAGGCGCATACCTTGCAGTGTTGACCCTGTACTGATTACATCATCAAGTAGCAAAACATGTTTACCCCGGATCACATCATGGTCTTTTTCATCCAAGAATAATTTTTGTGGTTTGCCAGTAGTAATAGAGAGCGTCTCAGAAACGATTGCATCCCCCATATAGGGTTTCCATTCCTTCCTTAAAACGACATAAGGCCGATTGGTTTCTTTTGACAACATATGGGCGATGGGAATGCTTTTGGATTCTGCAGTCACGATGACATCATATGCAACGGAAGCAATTTTTTCTGCCAAAGCCTTCGCACACGCATCCACTAATTCGACATCCCCCAAAATGTTCAGGATCGCTATCCGCATTCCCGGTTTCACTTCAAATAAAACAAGGTCCCGTTTAACGCCAGCAATTTCAATCGGGTAAATTCCACGTGTTTCTTTCATTGTGCCTCCTTCATTGGTTAACAATGGAATTCTAAACCAATTTATTCTATTGGTGCACTTGTTAAACTAATATTGGTCAGTAATCTGGAATAAACTGGTAGAATCGACTAGTGCCGAGGACGCCGACCCCGGCACTAGGATTAAGGAGGAGAAGAAGAAGAGAAGTCGCCCTTTCTATTTCATCTTACAATATCTCTGACGCAACTGCTTGACGCTTAACCTACGATTACCCTACGATTAAGGAACCAACATGCACGCAATTGAGACAAATGGGCTTGGCAGGATTTACAAAATAAAGAAAACACGGAAACAACCTGCAAGCACGCTTACAGCACTGGACAATGTTGACCTGACCATTGAAAATGGTGAGCTTTTTGGTTTGTTAGGCCCTAATGGCGCAGGTAAAACCACCCTTATTAAAATCCTGACAACGTTATTAGCCCCTTCAAATGGCAGCGCTAGAGTCAACGGATTGGACGTCGTCAAAGAAGCCCAGGAAGTGCGCAAACTCATCAACATGGTATCTGGTGGGGAAACATCCGGATACGGACTGTTGACCGTCCGTGAGAACCTGTGGATGTTTTCACAGTTTTATGGCATCCCTTCCAAGCAAGCTCACGCCCGCATCACCGAGCTGTTAAAAGTCGTCGGTCTGGAAGACCGCGCCAACACTAAAAGCAGCAATCTTTCCACCGGGCTTCGCCAAAAAATGAATATCGTCAGGGGTTTCATGACGGATCCCACAGTCTTGTTTTTGGATGAACCCACGCTGGGATTGGATGTAAGCGCTGCCCGTGATGTCCGCGGGTTTGTCCGCCGTTGGGTAGACGAAAATCCTTCTCGCACTTTGCTGCTCACAACCCATTACATGGTCGAAGCCGAGGAGTTATGCGACCGGGTTGCGATAATTAACCAAGGACGCATATTAGCTTGTGACACACCACAAAAGTTGAAACGCGCATTGACCTCTGAAGGGATTTATTCACTGCATGTGAGCGGCATGGATGAGGCTGACTTTGAACTGCTCAAACGAATTCCCGGGATCAAACAAGGCGCCCTCAGCCAGGCAGAACCAGGGGCTATCTTGGAACTGGTCATGGAGGATGACTCGGTGCTCGCGGGTCTGATGATGTTCCTTTCTGAACGCGGCAGCCATATTATCAATCTGCACAAGCGTGAGGCTACTCTGGAAGATGTGTTTGTAAGCCTTGTTGGTGCAACCATGAAAGATATGGAAAAATAAAATGCAGACGGTGATCAAGAAAAATAATGGCTGGCGCTTAATTCTCCAAACGATAATCGGCCGGGCGTATCCCCGCGTCATTGGAACCCAGCGGGATTTGAGCTGGCTGTTCTTTGACGTTGTGCTGCCGTTTTTGACCATGGTTGGCTATGTCTATGTTTACCGGGCATTGAATGCCCCCGAACAATACATAGGTTTTGTTGTTTTGGGCGGCGCCATGACAGCCTACTGGATCAATATTCTCTGGTCGATGTCTTCTCAGCTATACTGGGAGAAGGAAAGTGGCAATCTTGGCCTTTTTGTAGTTGCCCCAACCTCCATGATGGCTATCTTGTTCGGCATGGCAACTGGCGGTCTGTTTGCCACAACCATTCGGGCGCTTTTTATTTTGATAGCTGGGAGCTTGCTCTTTGACGTTTCTTACCAGGTTGTCAGTTTCTGGGCGCTTTTTGCGGTGTTCGTTCTCACCATGGCAGCGCTCTACGGAATGGGTATGATGCTGGCGTCTGCTTTTCTGCTTTTCAATCGCGAAGCCTGGCATATAGCAAACTTGCTTCAGGCGCCAGTCATGTTGTTTTCTGGCTTCTATTTTCCAGTAAAGGCTTTTAATGTTTGGATCGCTGGCTTCGCTTCAATCATTCCGCTCACCTTGGGGATGGATGCTATCCGCCAACTGGTTTTCCCTGATGGCCAACTGTTGGGTTTTCTGACCGTAAGAACTGAAATAACTATCCTGCTGGTGCTTGTTTCGGTTTTTCTCGGAGGAGCCTATCTGTTACTCAATTTCGTGGAAAAACTGGCTATAAAGCACGGCCGGATCACAGACAGGTTAGGTTAGGATGCAATCAGGCAGGATAGATACTAATCCAAAGAATTCAAAAACGCTCAAAGTTGCAGCCTGGCTGGGTTGGATGATTGAGTCCAACTGGACAGATCCTCTGCCTTTTGCAATCTATTCCATAATAAGGCCGATTGCATCAGCAGCCATTTTGATCGTCATGTACCTGGTTATTCGCGGCGGCGACTTTACTAATCCCGATTTCGTAAACATCTACTTGGGGAATGCTTTCTACATACTTGTTGGAGCCATTATTCAAGGTATTTCATATGGGATCCTGGACGACCGGGAGCATTACCGCACCTTGAAATATATTTACATCGCCCCCATTCGCATTCCAGTTTATCTCATTGGCAGGGGCTTTGCGTCCATATTGATCAATACGATATCCCTGTTAATTACTCTCTTATTTGGAACACTCTTCTTGAGCCTTCCGATTGTATTAAAGCAGATTGATTGGGGTTTACTCTTCATATCCTTAGTCCTTGGTGTGGTGATGTTGACCAGCCTTGGAATTACGTTGGGTGGTTGGATCTTGCTGATCCGTAACAATGTCTGGAGTTACGGCGATCTGCTTGCAGCAGGTCTGTTCATTTTTTCAGGTGCAGTTTTCCCAACAACCGTGCTTCCAAAAGCGCTTCAATGGGTAGGAAATATTCTTCCAATTGGATATTGGCTGGTTTTGATGCGGCGAGCCGTAGTACCATCCGTAGGCAGGATCTATCCCATGTATACCGATCTGACAAACGGTCAATTACTGCTTGTCTTACTGGGTTTCAGCATAATATTTGGAATTATTGCGGTCATCTCGTTCAGGTTATTTGACCATGTGGCGCGTGAACGCGGCAACATTGATATGGTATCTAACTATTGATATGCAGACTACGACGATAGAAACAGAAATTTTTGGAACGCCAATCGGTAATATTGAGCTTAAAGCAAGTGCGAAAGGTTTAATATCGCTAGCCTTCCTAAAATCAGAACCCGCAGCGAGCATCAGCCAGAAAAGAATAAAGCCTGCTTTACCTGTTTTGCGAGAGGCAATTGCAGGCCTTGAGGTGTATTTTGAAAAAGCCTGTGACTTTCCAGAGATAGAACTCGACCTCACTGGAATTTCGGACTTCCAGAAGAAAGTTCTTGCAGCGACATGCACCCTCAAGTTAGGCCAACTTGCCACCTACGCGCAAATTGCCAAAGCAATTGGGATGCCTGGTGCCAGCCGGGCTGTAGGAACGGCATTGGCTAAAAACCCAGTCCTGCTTTATATTCCGTGTCATCGTGTTATCGGTTCAGATGCCTACCTGCACGGTTTTGCTGCTCCACAGGGTACGGCTGCAAAGGCATGGTTGCTGCGCCATGAAGGTCATGAGATAATTCAGGACAGGGTAATTAAACCGCGAGAGAGGAGTTCACTGTGACCGAATCATCCAAACCACACAAATCAGGATTCGTTTCCATTGTGGGCAAGCCCAATTCTGGTAAAAGCACACTTATCAATCGCCTGATGGGACAACCCATTGCGGGCGTGTCTTCCAAGCCCCAAACCACACGAAAACGGCAGTTGGGAATCCTGACCAGCGAGGATGCCCAAATTATTTTTACCGATACACCTGGTCTGCATGAAGCCAAGGATAAACTCAGTAATTTTATAAATACTGAGGTGAGTTACGCCCTACACGATGCAGACCTTATTCTTTTCCTGGTAGATGGCAGTCAAAAGCCTGACACTTTGGATGTTCAACTGGCAAAAATGCTTGACGAATTGCGATCTGATATTCCTGTTCTGCTGGTTCTCAATAAAAATGACAATGCAGACAGCCAAACCCTTGCAATCAACCGGCAGACTTATGAAAGCCTTTTGCCAGGAATAAATTCCCATTCAATCTCCGGGCAAACAGGAAATGGTGTCAAATTACTCGTGGATAAAGTTACTGAAATGCTGCCCGAGGGTCCCCAGTACTATCCGCCTGAACAAATCACGGAGGTCTTTGAGCGGGATATTGCTGCTGAACTGATCAGGGCAGCTTGTTTTACGCTTCTCCAGGAAGAGGTCCCTTATAGCATTGCTGTAAAAACGAATGAATATTCAGAACGGGATGCGCAGACGGTTTATATCAATGCCACAATTTATGTAGAGAGGGATGCCCAAAAGGCTATTGTTATTGGCAAGGGGGGTGATATGATCAAAAGAATCGGCACCCTCGCCCGCCAGGACATTCAAGCCATGAATGGGCAGAAAGTGTATCTGGACTTAACCGTAAAAGTGCAGAAAGATTGGAAAAACAACGCATCTTTCCTGAATGCCATGGGGCTGTCAACAAAAGGCTAATGATGCAATTGGAATCTAACTG
>CAYVWM010000026.1:0-20645 GCA_964455505.1 uncultured Anaerolineaceae bacterium | reverse complement strand
TGGTAAAAGTTGTTGCAACGGATTAGGAAAAGAAAAACATGGCAGAACTTGAAATTAAACCTGCAAGGCAGGAAGACCTTGACAAGATGGTAGCGCTGGATCACAGTTCAGCCAGCGCTTATGCCTACAAACTTGAAGTAAACCGGGATAAGGAACGCTCGACCCACAGTTTTCAGCGCGTGTTTCTGCCAAGAGAGGTGAACATTGCCTATCCGCGCGATGAGGCAGCCCTGCTGGAATCCTGGAGCAAAGCGGATGCCATTTTTGTTGGGCTGGTGCTCGACCAGGTGATCGCTTATGTAGCCCTTGATGCTAAGAGCATCCCCGGTACTGCCATCGTGTCTGACCTGGTTGTGGCGCCGGAATTGCGGCGCAAAGGGGTTGGCAGCGGGATAATGCTGGCGTGTGAAGGCTGGGCGCATGACCGCGCTTGCCGGCGCATGCTTGTTTCGGCGCAAATGCGCAACGACCCTGCCATCCAGATGCTGCAGCAATTGGGTTACCAGATTTGCGGTTATATGGACCAGTACTTTCCTAACCGCGACACCGCCATATTCTTTGACAAACGCATCGGATAATGAACGCCGCCCTTGTTTTGGCTCCCATGCAAGTCAGTCTTACCGGAGTGCTTGAAATTCTCAACCAGATACTCACCGCCGGTGTGGCCATTACGGCGATGGGGATCTTGATGTATGCCCTGGGTTTCAACCTGCGCGACCGGGTTGCCCAGACCTTCGGGGTCGTTTTAGGTTTTATTGTGATGATATTTGCGGGGGAAATCGTTGCCAATGTGTCTAATACTCCCGGTTTCATTGCATTTTGGCTGCGCTTGAAGTGGGCAGGGCTGGCGATGCTGCCGGCAGCCTATTTTCATTTTTCGGATGCTATACTGACCCTGACCGGCCGACCCAGCCGCGGACGGCGGTCCAAAGTGGTTTGGATTGCCTACGCCGCCTCCCTGGTGTGGCTCGTTCTGATTGGAGTTGGGGTCACCGTTGGAGAAGTGGTGGATCAGAAAGCCCCTATGCCCTACCTGGAAAGAACAGCCGGCACGGTGGCGTTTGGGGTTTATTACCTGCTGTTGATGGGTTTGTGTTTCTATAACCTGGCCCGGACCGTTTTACGCAGCAGTACCACCACCACCAGGCGCAGACTGCTCTACCTGTTTGTCGGATCGGGGGCTCCGGCGCTGGCTTCCATCATTTTTCTTTTTCACGGCAACGCCTTGTTTGCCCGCAACCCGGATTTTTTCTGGCTGCTTTCCATCCTTGGCAGCAGCCTGACCGGTGTGGCGGTGGTGGTGATGGCGTACGTAGTTTCTTTCTTTGGGTTTAATTGGACGGATCGGGCGATCAAGAGCCGGCTTTTCCGCTGGATGATGCGCGGTCCGCTGGTCGGGCTTGCGGTGCTTGGTCTGACCACGGTGGTACGCAGGTATGGTCAACTGCAGGGGAACCCGTACAGCCCCTTTGTGCCCATCGTCATGGTTGGAGCGATTTTGGGCTTTGAGCATCTCATCACCCTGATAGCCCCCAAGCTCGAAAAAGCACTATTCTTTGGAGCCGATCGGGAAGACCTGGACCTGATCCGGTCTCTGCAGGACCGCATGCTGACCGAAAAGGACCTTAACCAATTCCTGGAGATTGTGGCAGCTTCCATCTGCGACCGTCTGCAGGTGAGCGGGACCTTTATTGCTGTGCTGGATGGCACCAATGTGTCTTACTTTATCACAACCGGAGACCGCAGCATTCTGCAGAATTTTCCGCTTACCGATGAACTGGTGGGCGAGGTGCAGGCAGCCAACAAATCCGACCAAAGCATGATACGTTGGGGGGAATACCTGCTCATGCCATTGGAAACGCATATTGCCCCGGACCATACCAGGTTATTTGGCATTTGCGGCTTTCCGGCAGGCGCAGACGGGGCTTTTGACCAGGACCAGAGTGAGGCAGTTAAGCTGCTGGCTAAACGAGCCACCCTGGCGTTGAAAGACCGCTATATCCAGATGCAAGTGCTTACTTCGCTTTCCGCCATCCAACCGGAGATCGATTTCATTCAGCAACTTCGGGCAAGTTCCAGCTATGATCGTCAGGGCATTTTTGAGCCCAACGGACAGACCGTACCTGCGGAATTGACCGATTGGGTCAAGGATGCGCTGACTCACTTCTGGGGGGGACCGAAACTGACCAATAACCCGCTGCTGGAGTTGAAGGTTGTGCAGGCGGCAAGCGAATCGCACGATGGCAACCGATTCAATGCGCTCCGGGCTGTGCTCAAACAGGGCATTGAACAGGTCAAGCCGGAGGGCGAACGGAAATTCACCGCCGATTGGCTGCTTTACAATATTTTGGATTTGAAGTTCTTGCAGGGAAAAAAAGTGCGGGAAGTTGCCCATAAGCTTTCTGTTTCTGAAGCAGATTTCTATCGCAAACAGCGGGTGGCTCTGGAAAATGTTGCCAGAAACATCGCCGGAATGGAAAGTGATCTTGTCAACGGCAGCAAATCGACAGAGACGCCTGATGAAAATCCCATAGAAAAAGAGCTCTGATTTTTCTGCAATCCCCAAAACTGGCACGATTGGTGCAAGCCTAATAACAGGTATCTTTGATATGGATAAAAACGTGAGTGGTACAGCAAAAACCGGAAAACAGCGAACCCAGGGCAATGGTGCTGGCGGGAGTAAAAAGAATGGATTGGAGCAAAGCACCCAACAGCGCGATCACAAACCGCTGAAAGAGCGCCTTTCAAGGTTCGGTTGGGATGTTTTGGGGCTGCTGCTGTTGACTGCCGGCATGATCCTGTTTTTGGGGGTGTTTGGATTTACCAAAGGATCGCTCGTTGTTGGGATTGTGGGACTCTTGCGCCGGTGGATCGGGGTGGGGCGATTCGTCATTCCAGTTGTGTTGTTCGTAGGCGGATGGCTGCTGCTGTTGTGGCGCAAGGACCAGGTGAAGCACCTGCGCTTAGGCAAGGTGATCCTGGTTGAATTGGGGGTGCTTTTTACGCTTGGTGCGCTCTCAGCGATCTTTAAAGAAAAAGTATTGGAGATAGAAGCTGGCAACAGTTTTGGCGGGATGGTGGGGTGGGGCTTGATGTATCCTCCCGCTATGCTTGCAGGCTATCTTGGTGCGGCGCTTCTTTACAGCCTGCTGGCTCTGTTGTGTTTCATTTTTGGATTTAACTTGCTTGGCAAGCTTGAACGCTGGGCGCGGAGCAAGATACCGGCTGTGCTGCCCCTTGAAGAAGAAACAATTGCCATGCCAGCTAAAAGCCCTGCGGCAGCTGCACCTGCAGCGCAAGGCGCAGAGACTGCCCGGAAACCCACAGAAAAAGCCAAAACCCAGATGAGTTTGCCGCTGGCCTACACAAAGACGGAATTAATAGAGCAGCTGGATGCGAAGAAATCCAAAGTGAATGCAAAACGTCCGGAAGATTTGCCCCCGCTGAACTTGCTGGACGCGGAGAAACCTGCGATTACAGACCAGGCAACGGTTAATCAGAATGCGGCCATCTTAGAGAAAACACTGGGGGAATTCGGCATACCTGCCAAGGTGGTTGGCTACCGGGTTGGCCCGACAGTAACACAGTATGCGGTTGAGCCAGGCTACATAGAGAAAAGCAAGGATGATGAGCGCCAGAAGATCCGCATCTCGCAAATCTCAGCGCTCTCCAAGGACTTGGCGCTGGCGTTGAAAGCAGAACGGCTGCGCATTGAAGCGCCCGTGCCCGGCAAATCGTATGTGGGCGTGGAAGTTCCCAACGCCGATCATACCGTAGTGAAACTCAAACCGATCCTTGAATCGGAGAACTTTGCCAGGGTGAATTCGCCGCTGGCCATTCCCCTAGGTCGGGATGTATCCGGGCAGGCGATGGTTTCGGATCTGGCGAGCATGCCGCACCTGCTGATTGCCGGCACCACCAATTCAGGCAAGTCCATATGTATAAGCGCAATAACCACCTGTCTGGTGATGAATAACAAACCGGAAGACTTGAAGTTGGTCATGATCGACCCGAAAATGGTGGAACTGACCCGCTTTAATGGCTTGCCCCACCTCCTGGGGCAGGTGGAAACCGATGTGGAACGGATTATGGCGGTGCTGCGTTGGGCAGTGACTGAGATGGATTACCGCTATAAACTGCTCGAAAGCGCCCATGCCAGGCACCTGGACAGCTACAACCTCAAGATGCAGCGCGGCGGGCACGCCAAATTGCCGCGGATTGTAGTGATGATTGATGAATTGGCAGACCTGATGATGAATGCGCCGGACCAGACCGAAACGGCACTGGTAAGGCTGGCACAAAAGGCGCGGGCAGTCGGGATCCACCTGGTGGTAGCTACGCAGCGGCCGAGTACGGACGTGGTTACGGGCGTGATTAAAGCCAACTTCCCAACCAGAATTGCTTTTACAGTAGCGTCCTCTGTGGATTCGCGGGTGATTTTGGACAGCAATGGCGCAGAGACGCTGCTGGGCAAGGGCGATATGCTTTTCCTGCATCCTGAAGTGGGCATTCCGCAAAGAGCCCAGGGCGTGCTGGTTTCAGATCGCGAACTTGACCGTGTTATCCGCTGGTGGCAGGCGCAGAGCGGCCAGCCAGAGCCGAGCGCTCCCAAGGCGAGCCAGGTTGTGAAAAAAGAAGCAGAGCCTGTTGAAGACGAAGAGGCACCCTGGGAAGAGACCCTGCAAGTTGAAGCGGAGACAAATGGCGATGAAGGGCTAATAAAACAGGCCATTGCGCTTTTACGCAAAGACAAACGTGCCAGCGCTTCCTACCTGCAGCGCCAGCTGCGCATAGGGTATCCTAAAGCAGCCTGGTTGATGGACCAATTGGAAGACAGGGGAATTATCGGCCCGGCACAAAGCGGCGGCAAGGACCGGGAAATATTCCTGGACGATACAAACGATTAATCAAAACGAATTCCCAACGAGACAAACTACATGAGTGAACAAAAAGCCAATCGAAAAAGCCTTGAAAACACCCTTCGAAAAACCTTTCAGGGTGTTCTTGATACAGTGGCGGACTTTCTGCTTGGGTTGGGTCTAAAACCGAATCACATCACCCTCATCGGATTGGCAGGGACGGTTGGTGCAGCGGTGTTGGTGGCTTTGGGGCATTTGGTCTGGGGGGGTGTTGTGGCTATGTTCATGGGGCCATTGGATGCGGTGGACGGTGCGATGGCGCGCAAACGCGGAAAACCAACGGCCTTCGGTGCCTTTCTTGACTCGGTTACCGATCGTTATGATGAATTGATTTTGCTTGGCGGCTTGCTGGTATATTTCACGTTGGCAGGTCAACAGATCGGCATAGTGCTTACTTACCTGGCAGCAGCTGGCTCGGTGCTGGTCTCTTATACCCGGGCAAGAGCTGAAGCGTTGGGTTTTTCAGCTAAGGTCGGTATGATGACCCGGGTAGAACGCTATCTCATCCTTATACCTGGCTTGCTGTTCGGGGTTCCTACCATTTCTGTTGGTATAATTGCGGTTCTAAGCAATATTACAGCACTACAACGGATTTTATTTGTGAGGAAACAAGCCAATGCTCATAAAGAAGATGGCTTGAATTAGAAAGGGACTTATTATGCCGCAAGGATTTCAAATTGGACCGCTGACCATCCGATATTACGCTCTGATAATTCTGGCAGGGGCAATGCTGGCTGCCTGGATTGCTTCTATGGAAGCAGAGCGGAACGGAAAAGACAAAGAGTTGATCTGGGACATGCTCCCCTGGTTATTGATCGGGGGTATTCTGGGTGCACGGCTCTGGCATGTATTTACGCCATCCACATCCAATGCCGCAATGGGTTTGACCACCCGGTATTACATGACCCATCCGCTGGAAATATTGATGATCTGGAAAGGTGGTCTGGGAATTCCTGGCGCAGTGGTAGGCGGTGCATTGGCGCTCTGGATCTACGCTAAAGTGCGCAAAGAGGATTTCCTGCAGTGGACGGACTTTATTGCCCCAGGTTTACTGGTCGGACAGGCCATTGGGCGGTGGGGGAACTTTGTCAACCAGGAGCTCTACGGCGGGCCTTCAGACCTGCCTTGGGCGATAAAGATTGAACCCCTTTACCGCCTGCCGGGTTTTGAAAATGTAGAAAAATATCATCCCCTCTTTCTTTATGAATTCTTGCTGAACTTGCTTGCTGCAGGATTGCTTTTATTGATCTCTAGAAGACACCGCGAGAAACTCTATAAAGGCGATGTTTTCTTGCTCTATTTGGTGTTTTACCCTGTAATCCGCTTTGCGCTCGAATTTATGCGTCTGGACCCGTCCTCTGTAGGTGGTTTCAATATCAATCAGTCTATTATGGGTGTTGTTGCCATTTTGGCAGCTTTTCTGCTGGTTTACCGCCACTTTATTCATCCTCCGAAAAAAGTGGTTTTGGAAACTGAGGACTTAACCGCTGCTGTAGAGGAATTGCCTTCTGGCGAGGAACAAGAATTAATCGAGACTGAACCTGAAGATGTTATGCAGGAAGCCGAGAGCACACTGATGGAAGCTTCGGAAGAAATCGATATTGAAAATACCGATGTTGAAAGTGGTTTAGAAGAGGCTGAAGTGGCGGCTGAAGAAAGCCAGGAAATTGCAGCAGATTTAATCGAGGAGACAGCCGAGCAGGTTGCCGATGCAGAAGATGGCCTTGAAGGAGCAATCGACGAGGTTGAACAATTTCCGCCTGATGAAAGTGAAGAACAAAAAGGCTCGACTGAATCAGCTTGATAGTAAAAAAATAGGTCTTAACAAAACCCTCTGTAAATTCAGAGGGTTTCTTGCTTAATAAAATGCATATCAACTGTGAGTGGGCTGAGTAATGGTAAAATGGGATGCACTCCAAGGTGAGAATAGCAGCGCTGTTCTCACAACGCCGAAATCAAGGAGACAACCCGGAGGTTATGATGAATATCGAAGAACAAGTTGCCTATTTTATGCAGGGCGTTGACTATGGTGATGCCTCATTGGAAGAATCCATGGCTGCTGAATTGCGCGAACGGCTGCATGAAGCAGCACGTGAAGGCCGGCCTCTCCGGGTTTACTGCGGTTACGATCCGACTTCCACGGACCTGCACCTGGGGCATACCGTCACCATGCGTAAACTGCGCCAGTTTCAGGAACTTGGCCACGATGTCACTTTTGTGATTGGCACTTTTACCTCACTAATCGGTGATCCATCCGACAAGGAGAAGCTGCGCCCACAGCTGGCTCCGGAAACGGTGATGCACAACGCAGAAACTTATGCCCAACAGGCTTTCAGGGTTTTGGATCCAGAGAAAACACGGGTGCGTTACAACTCAGAATGGCTTTCCAAACTCAAGATGGAAGATCTCTTCAGACTGGCTTCGAATTTTACAGTGCAGCAGTTCCTCACACGCGATAATTTTCATAAGCGTTGGGAAAAGAGCGAGCCGATTTACCTGCATGAGTTTTTCTATTCGTTGATGCAGGGTTACGATGCGCATGAACTCGAGGCGGATGTGCAGGTTGGCGGCTCTGATCAACTATTCAACATCATCACTGCTGGCAGAAAAATTATGGCTTCGTTTGGTCAAAAACCCAACATCGGCATTATTTTGGGAATTTTGCCCGGCACTGACGGGGAGCTGAGGATGAGCAAATCGCTCGGCAACCACATTCCGCTGAATACAACTGCCGAAGATATGTACGGTAAAGTGATGAGCATCCCTGATCACGTTATGCCAGTTTACGGCCGGCTGGCAACCAAGTGGTCGCCGGAAGAAGTCAACCGCTTTGAGACGGCACTTGAGACCGAATCTATTCATCCCCGGGATGCGAAAATGAAACTGGCACACGCAATTACCAGCGTTTTTTACAGTGAAACGGCGGCTGATACCGCTCAGACACAATTTGTGGAAATGTTTCAAAAAGGTTCTGTCCCGGATGAGATGCCCAGCTATACTTTGCACGGGGAAGAAGCCGTGTTGGAGATTCTTGTAAAGAGCCGCATTGCCCAATCCAAAAGCCAGGCGCGCCGGCTGATTGAGCAGCAAGGGGTGCGCATAGACGGTATTACGATTGATGATGTCACACTGGTTATTGATCGCGAATGTGTGCTGCAATCCGGAAGAAGGCACTATCTGCGGATAGTTAAGTGATATTGATCAATCTGTATTCAAGTTAAGCAGCTGACTTCCAATTTCCTGGCTCACACCCGGAGCGTCCCCCTCAATAGCGATGGCAATTGCCAGGGGGATTCCTGTCCATTCTGGCATCGTTCCCCCGATATACCAGGTTAGTATTTTTTCTGTGTCAATAACGGCATGACCGTTCTGAAACCAGATCGCCTGCGTTTCTGCAGAGAAAGCCTCTCTCACATGGGCAGCCACATCTGCACTTATAGCCGGGGTTTGGGTTCCCTGGTCCGCGAAAGCCATCCAGTTGCCACTTTCGTCTTGATAACTATTGACCAATTTGGGTGCAGGCAGCACGCCATCATTGGTAATTGCCGCGGCAGCCAGAACCATTTGGAGGGGCGTAACTGTCTGTTGAGCAAAGCCCTGCGCCCAAACTTCCAGAGATGTGTTTGCATCGGGGTAAGGCACCGCTTCAGCTACTTCCAGGGCGATAGTAGGTGCACTAAACAGGCCGAGGTTGTCCGCACTTTCCAGCAGGGCTTGTTCCGAAATGCTGTAGAGCATTTCGGTTGTGGTGCTCTCGCAACCAAACCTGAGACCATCCAGACCTGATCCATCGGCTTTCATAGCCTGGTAACATTGGGTGTCCATTGCTTTGGAAAACTCCGGGAGTTTATAACGGTTCTCCGGGTCGGTCCAATAAGCGCTGAGACCAAAGAGATTGCTGAGTGTACCCAAAGGGTATTCCGCCTGGGTTGCGCGGTTCAGCAGCGGAGCATCGTCACTTGCCATCAAATCCTGCCAATCGCTTTCCAACGTGTTCGCGTTGAAGCTGGGATGGCTCACAAGTGCATAAATTTCACCGGTTTTGGCATTAATCAGCACGATTGCTCCAGTACGTTCGCCCAAAAAACTATCAGCTGCTTTTTGAAGCGGTAGATCGATATTGATGCGCACATCTGAGCCTGCTGGCGGTTGATTGTAAAGTATTTCGTGCCAATAATAGGTTCCGTAGGTTTTTCCATAACCGCGTAAAAATGGATAAACGCTTCTTTCGAGGCCGGATTGCCCATACAAGGCATTGGTGTATCCGATGATGTGGCTTAATTGTGGGTAGGTAACGCTGCGCGTGTACTCACCGGGTTCGCCTTGGGTCGTTGCCAGGATCTCATTTGCTACTGTGAGAATATCACCGCGGGGAGAGTAGCGGTCATAAACTGCCCAGCGTAAATTTTCCGGTCGTTCGACCAATTCCTGCTGTTTAAAAACACTCAGGTAGCTGTTCTTTACAAAAAGCAGCAAAAACAATATCAGGATGACAGCTCCAATAAATAAATAAGGCTGGCGCGTTCGTTCTGGGAGGGGGTTGCGGCCGGTCTCCGAGCCCAGTACTAACAGGAGCATTGCACAGAACATATTCGTTAGCAGGCTTGAACCCCCGTACGAAAGAAATGGCAGGGTGATGCCGGTTAGTGGGATTAGTGCAAGGTTTCCGCCGATGATGAGAAAAGACTGTAAACCAAAGTAGGCGGCGATCCCAAAGGCGAGATAACGCCCGAAGGTTGTTCGGGTGGTCAGAGCAATCTTGATACCTCTGAACACGAGCAGCAGCAGTACCAAAAGCAGGGCTGTTGTGCCCAGAAGGCCGGTTTCTTCTGCCAGGGCGGAAAAGATAAAGTCTGAAACCGCAACCGGAACAAATTGCGGGCTGCCCATTCCTGGGCCAACACCGATTAGTTTTCCTGCTGCAATAGCAATTTGTGCCTGTACCAATTGGTACGAGGAACCCCCGGTCTCAAGCCAGGGGTGCAGCCAGATGTCTACCCTTGCACGTACAACATCAATCAAGAAATAGCCTGCAACACCGCCAAGCACAAGTACAAGCGGGAATATCCACAGAAATCTGCGCCTGTGGGTGGTCACTACAAGCATAAAGGCAAACAATGCGAGGATTAGGGCGGCTGTGCCCAGGTCGCGCTGCCAAATCAATAAGAGCCCGGATAAGGCAATGATGAGTAAGGTCGGCAGGATGGATGCAAACAAAGAACTGCGGGGTTTTATCTGGTCAGAAAAAAAAGCTGCCAGATATACAATCAGGAGTAACTTGAGCGGTTCAGACGGCAGGATATAAATGCCAAAAATGTTTAACCAGAGAGAGGGTCCGCTGCCCGTTGGGTTCACTCCGATAAAAAAGGTCAGAACAATCAGCAGCAAACCGAGCGCAAGCCAGACATATTTGTATTTTTTTAGATTGACAATGAGATTGGGCAAATAGAGAGCTGCAGTTATCGCCAAAACGCCAACGATAAACCAGACCAACTGCTTGGCGCCGAGAGCAGGGGACAACCGCCAGATGGTCAGTATCCCCCAACCCGTGAGCAACATTACTAACGGAGGCACCCATGGGTCGGGATTCCGTATGCGGGTATTGATAACTTTGTCCAGGATAATTGCGCCTGCCAGCCATCCCAGCCAGGGAAGCAGATAACTCGGATTCAGAGAAAAATCTTTTTCATGCAGGCGAACCGCTGGGGCAAGCGCCAGCAGGAGTGCATAGAGCGAAATGATCACTCCCACCAGGATGTGGATCCCGGTTTGATTATTAGTTTTCTTTGGCAGTGCGTTTTCAGACAAGGTTAGTTCAGGTATTTGCTGATAAATAAGCTATATTTTTCCCGTGTTTCAGGTCGGATCTTATCCGGGCTGGTGATAATGGCGTCTTTTAAGGCATTTTCGCAGCTGCATTCGGTTTCAATAGCGCTCTCCTGTAACAAATCTACCAGTCGAACGATCGTTTTCTGGGCAAGTTCGGTGTTTTTAGAAAGGGTTCTGATAACCATTTCCACAGTCACAGGTTCCTCGCTTACATGCCAAACGTCGTAGTCGGTAACATGCGCCATCGTGGCATAGCAGATCTCCGCTTCACGGGCAAGGAATACTTCTGGAGAAGCCGTCATGCCGACCAGCGACATACCCCAGGATCGATAGGTTTGCGATTCCCCTTTGGTTGAGAAGCGGGGGCCTTCAATGGTCACATAGGTGCCGCCTTTGTGGACTGTGGCATTTTCCATTTCCAGAGCTTTGATGAGGTAAGCGCTAAGGGCAGGGCAGAAGGGTTGTGCAACCCCAACGTGTACGACCAGTCCGCTCCCAAAGAAACTGCGTTCGCGTTTGTGGGTAAGGTCAAAAATCTGGTCGGGAACAACAATATGACCTGGGGCGTAATCCTCCCGCAAAGAACCGCAGGCGCTCACGCTTATTAGGCTTTGGACCCCAAGCTGTTTCATCGCGTAAATGTTTGCGCGGTAATTGACCTCTGAGGGCGAAAGGGTGTGGCCGATACCGTGGCGGGCTAAAAAAGCAAGTTTCTTTCCGTGAATTTCTCCTAAAAAGATTGGTGAGGAAGGCTCTCCAAAGGGGGTGTGCACGTGCTTTGTTTCGAGGTTTTCCAAACCCTCAATGGAGTACAGCCCTGAACCACCAATTACACCAAAGAAAATGTTGTCTTCTGCCATGTCTACCTCTTTTAGTATTTTACTTTTCTGCTTCTATATGGATAATCAGATCCACTTCTCCGCAAAAGATCACATCTCTGTCTTTTACAACAATCGGCTCCTCGATGCGCAGATCTTCCAGGAAAGAGCCGTTTGTGGATTTCAAGTCTTCATACCACCATTGGTTTTGGTGGAAACTAAAGCGGCCGTGGCGGGCTGAGACCATTTCGTGGGCAAGGACGTAATCACAATCTGGATCTCTGCCGACAACTACCTCCTGGGCAGTAAATGCCTGGGATTGGATGGCATCTGCCAAACTGGAAGAAAGGTGGATAGTGGGTATGACTACTTCACCCTGTGTGGTAGTTTTGGCGCTGACGCTTTTCCAGATGAGCCACAAGGCAATTGCCAGGAATGCATACAAACTGATGAGCAGCAATACGCGCAGTGCAAGGTTGATGATTGCGTTCATGAAGGATCAGGCTCATTCAGGATGCTTGCTTTAGTTTCGGTGTTTCCAAAAACATCCTGGTTATAGACAAGGATGGTTTTACCGATCCGGATTACATCGCCGGGTTTTAGGGCGGTCATTTTAACTTGTTTGTTGTTTACGTAAGTGCCTGCGGTTGATCCCAAGTCGAAGAGAATATATTTGCCGCCCTCAACGCGGAGCTGTAAGTGGTCGCGTGAGACCATCGGATCTCGCAAAACAATATCACAGGAAGAACGCCGGCCAACATTAATGATGGGTTTTAGCAAGGCAGCCGTTTCTTTGCCATTAATAATGAAATAGGCATGCTCAGGTATTGCCTCAGGGGTGAGTATTCTGGGGATGACCTGGAGTGCAGTTCGGGATGAGAGTTGTGCCCCGCTGGACGTCGCAGTTCTGATCTCAATCTCGTTGATTCCCAGGCCCGGATTCGGTTTAACGATTATTCTTGGATGGCTATTAAAATAATAGCCATTTTCAAGCCAACTGGCTTGCAACTGTTTGGCAGCTTCTTCCAGAACGGTATAAGCCTGTTTCCAGGCATCGATTCTTTCAGGAGAGACTCCTATTTCAAACAGGTCTGGCAGTGTTTTCTCGTTCAGACCGCCAGTATTGATCTTTTCAGAAATAAGGGAAACGATCTGGCTGCTTAAGGACCGCGAAGCACCAGGAAAAAGAAGCCTGTCCAAAGTACCTTCAAGAAGGGATTGCAGTTTGCTCTCTATTGTTTCAAGCAGCATGGCTCAGTTATCCTTATTCTGATTATACCAATATACAAGGTTTTGGTTTCAGGCGGGTTAAGTTTATGATTACCAGGGTTTTACTTGGATCAAACGGCATAGATAGGGTTGCTGAAAATCCAGGCACGGTGTTTGCCAAAATAATCAATGTAGACTTCCACCCTGTAGATGCCTGGTTCTTTCGTGATATGGGTCAGCACTTCGCGGTCAGCGTGTTCCTTGATGACTTTTCCATCTTTGAGCAGCCTGACGTGGGTCCGAATCGGCAAACGCACCTGGAATGTCAGACCGGATTCCACCGATACTGTGTCACCCATCCAGAATTGTCCGTCCCTGGCGTTTACTGAAAAGCGAAATCCGCGGGTTGAATGGGGGAGATCGTAGGCAACAAAGGTGTGCCCCTGGCGGAGCGCTTCGTAAATCAGGCGTTTGTCCTGGTCCAATTCTCCGGTCAGCGGGGTGGGGATCAGGAGGTGGTTGGTGAGGGACCGGAATTGGAATTCATAAGGATAGAGCACGACTTTGAGGGGACCTTTTCTAACCACCATGGCGTGAGCATCCACACCGCCTACGGCTACAATCGGCTGCTTCCTTTCCTGAAGCAGGTCGTCCCATAGTTTGAGAGTCTTTTCCAACGGTCCGAGCATCATCAATTTTGGGAAAAAGGCATGTAACACCGCTTTGGAAATGCTGGTGGCACGGGATTTGAATTCACTCATCTGGTTCCAAAGTTCAATACCGGTAAAGCCGCTGATATCCCAATCTTCCCAATTAAATGCTGCCTCACCAAAGGCGGGCAGAGCATCCTCGACAGGGTGGGCGATAAAGGTCAGTGCATCCGCTGCATTAGCCTGATTGATCAAATGTTGTGGGTCAGGTGCAAAACGGGCAAGCTCACGGTTGTTTCCAAAAATCAGGAGGTGGTTTTTGCCTATCAGCAGACTTTGATCGTGGACTTCTTCACCAACAAGGGTCAATAGCTGTTTTTTCCCCTGGCGTGTGTAGCCTTCCATCCCTTGCACCCAGACATTGTGATCTGTGACGATGATCGCATCGAGTCCAGCTTTCAAACCTGCCTGGGCAAGGTCTGCATGTTTTCCGTGACCATCGGAATAAACGGTATGCATGTGCAGTGCTACAACGATTTCTTCCATTCTCAATGCGCTCCAACCATTTTTTTACGATTATACCGGAAGACGAAAGGGCTTTTCTTGACAGGACAATACAGTAAAAAAAGTATTTGGTAGCGCTGTAAAAGCGGTTGACGATTTTGCCGGATTGGGTATAATCATTCTGTTATCTGCTGGAGGTTGATTTGAACACTTTTTTGAACATTGCAATTATCATTACATCCGTCGCACTTGTTGCGAGCATACTGCTTCAAAGCAAAGGTATTGGTTTGGGCGGGCTTGCTGGCGGCGATTCGGGTGGTGTGTACGCCCAGCGGCGGGGTATTGAGAAAATTCTTTTTTATGTCACCATTGGTTTGAGTGCTGTTTTTGTAATATTGGCATTACTCAGCGTGTTGATTGCAGGATAGTATTAATCCCTTTCAACAACGCATCCTCACCAAAACAAATGGAGGTTAAAGACGACTCGCCATTACAGGGGGTTGTCTTTTTAAACCGATGAAAAATTTTCGCTGGCAGTTATTGATCATATTTACCACTGGACTGATCGTAGGATTATTGCTGTATTTTCAGCAAGACGATACCGGACCGGTAGTTGAGAGCACTCCCAGCCCGATCAGCGGCGGTATTTATACCGAAGCCTTGGTTGGACAAATAATGCGGCTGAATCCTTTGCTGGACCATTACAACCAGGTGGACCGTGATGTTGACCGGTTGTTATTCAGCGGTTTGGTGAAGTTTGACACTGCCGGGCTGCCGCAACCCGATCTGGCTCAAGCCTGGAGTTTTTCAAGCGATGGCACCCGCTATACATTCAGTCTTAGACCTTTGACTTACTGGCACGATGGGACCCAAGTAAGCGCACAGGATGTGCTTTATACCGTATCTTTGCTGCAAAGCGGCAGCGCTTTCGTTCCGGAAGATTTGCGCATTTTTTGGTCTGAAATCCAGGTTAATGCTGTTTCAGACAGTGTGGTGGAATTCTTACTCCCGGAAACATTTGCCCCCTTCCTGGATTACCTCAATTTTGCGCTGCTGCCAGCGCATCTCCTGGGGAATTTAACGCTGGATGAACTGGTTAATCATCCCTTTAATATGTCACCTGTAGGCACCGGACCCTACAAGTTCAACCGGTTCATCGTTGAAAACGGTGAAATTTCTGGGGTCGATCTTATCGCTAACCTGGATTATTACAATGGAAGCCCCTACATTGACGAGGTGGTTTTCCAGTATTATCCAACTGAACAAGCAGCCTGGGAAGCCTATAAGGCCGGCGAGGTAGATGGCATTGGGGCAGTCTCGACCGACATTCTAACTGAGGTGTTGGCAGAACCCGGTTTGAACCTGTATTCGACCCGGGAACCGCGTTTGAGCATGGTTTTCCTAAATCTGAATATTGAGGGCAAAGAATTCCTCCAGGATTCCGATTTCCGGCGGGCACTGATGCTTGGGATCAATCGGCAGAATATCCTTGATAAAGTAATGATGGGACAGGGGGTTCTGGGGAATGGTCCGATTCTGCCTGGTAACTGGGCTTTTTATGCAGACCAGGGCAGTTTTACCTATGATCCAGATGGAGCCCGGCAATTGCTGGCATCCCTTAAGATGAAACCTGGCGAGGATAATTACCTCATGACCTCAGACGATGTTGAGGTTCGAATAATCTTGATGGTTCAAAACGATCCAGTACATACAAAAATTGGAGAATTCATCAAACAGAATTGGGAAAGTATTGGGGTGGCCGTTGACTTGCTGCCTATGGCATACGATGAGATCGTAAGCAGTTTGCAGGCGCACTCCTACGAAGCCGCTTTGATGGATATCGACTTTTCCGGTACACCTGATCCAGACCCTTACCCATTTTGGGCACAATCCCAGGTGGATGGTGGTCAAAACTTTTCCCAGTGGAGCAACCAGGCTGCCAGTGAGTATCTTGAACAGGCCAGGGTAACCAATGACATGGTGCTGCGTACAAAGCTATACCGCAACTTCCAGGTTCTTTTCCACGAGGAGATTCCCTCGCTGCCGCTTTTCTACCCGATCTACAATTACGCTGTCAAGGACACCATCAAGGGGGTATCCATTGGCCCTATTTATGAACCGAGCGACCGTTTTGCCCTGATCAACACCTGGTACATCTTAAGCAGCTCAGACACTGCTTCTACACCCACACCGCCATCCGGTGAATAATCCCTAAAGGTAATATGGCTGCCATTACACCATCTGGAAAATTGCCTGGCTCAACCAAGCTGTATCGTGAACAGGACGTTTCCAAAGCTGATGCCATCTTTAGGGTTATCGGTGCGATTGATGAGGCGAGCGCAGCTTTAGGGCTTGCAAAATCTTTCTTGAATTTGAAGGAACACAAGAACTTACTGACTATTGTTCAGGCTGATTTGTCTCTCCTGATGGCCAGCCTGGCAGGATGGTCAGCAGAAAACGATCCAGGCAACGCAAAGGGCATCAAGGCTGCATTGGAGGCCATGGAGTCTGCCCTGGCGGAAATGAAACAAACGATTTCCTTGCCAAAGAAATTTGTACACTCCGGACAAAACGCAGCATCAGGAACTCTGGATGTTGCCAGAGCAGTCGCCCGTAGGGCGGAGCGAGAAGCGGTCGCGTATCACCAAGCCACTCAACCATTGGACATCAATCTTCTTCAGTATCTCAATCGCCTGTCCACAATGTGTTATTACTTGATGATTGCTGAGATCGACGCGGCTGAATCAAATTAGATTTTCACTGGAATAGGTTATGACAGGAACTTTCTTAAATGTTGCTACTATCTTAATCGGAGGATTCATCGGTTTGGTGGCAGGACACCGCATTCCTCAAAAATTCCGAGACACAAGCGTGGCTGCCCTGGGGTTGTTCACACTGGCGTATGGTGTTTATATTTTTACCGAAACGCAAAACATACTGATTCCATTAGGCAGTCTCATTTTTGGGACGATTGTTGGGGAACGGTTAAAGATAGAGGAAGGCTTGGACGGGTTAGGGCGTTTTTTACAGTCGAAATTCCTGCCAAAAACGGAGAGCACTGATTCCAATGCACATCGTTTTGTTGACGGTTTTGTTACCACATCCCTGCTGTTTTGCATTGGACCAATGGCCATTTTGGGCTCAATCCAGGACGGTTTAACCGGAGACTTTGAAATGCTTGCCATAAAATCGCTTTTGGATGGGTTGGCGGCAATGGCTTTTGCATCAACGCTTGGTGTGGGCGTGTTGTTTTCAGCACTGCCCGTTCTGGTTTATCAAGGCGCTATCAGTTTGCTGGCAGGATATATTGGGGCGGGTTTCAGTGAAACTGTGGTTGCTGAAATGACCGCAACCGGCGGAATAATCCTTACAGGTATCGCGGTGAGCAACCTGCTTGGTATAAAGAAAATCAGGACCGGCAGTTTTTTGCCAGCGCTTTTCTTTGCAGTCATCATTGTATTAATTTTGCAGGCTGTAGGGGTCTCGTATTAATACCCTTCGGGCAGCTTCAAACGCTTGTTGGATTAAAAAACTCCACCAGAATTGTGGAGTTTTCTTATTGTTTTAGGTTCAGTCGTCAGTTGCCTAAAGCGGCGTCTACCGTTGCATCAAGGGTGTTGGAATAGACTGCGATTCCATTTACCAAAAATTGTGGTGTGGCATTAATGCCTTTTTCGGTAGCATAGGCCAAATCGGATTCAATGTCGGCAAGATGAACATCTGATTCAAGACATTGGGTGAAGGCTGCCATATCCAGGTCAATTTGGCTGGCGTAGTCAATCAGGTTCTCTTCGGCAAATGCTCCGGCAAAACTGTTGACGTTGAATAGTTCAGTTTTGTACTCCCAAAAGCGATTCTGGTCGGCTGCACAATAGGCTGCTTCAACGGCACCGTTCGTGTCGTCTCCCGGAAAAGGCAAGTTGTAAAAGGTCATGTAAACCTGTCCAGGTTCGACGTATTTTTTTATAAAAGCGTCTTCCATAGTTTCAGAAAAATTACGGCAGTGGCTGCAGCGGTAGTTGGAAAATTGTTCCACCTTTACGGGAGCGTTCGGATTTCCAACTGAAAATCCATCCTGGCTTGGGTATGCAGTTGCTTTTTTTGTGAGACGGGGAAGCGCATAAATAATCAGGAACAGTAAGGCGGCCACCACTATTACCGTAACAATAGTGATGGTGTTCTTTCGTTTGGCTGCCTGTTGAATCTGGCGAATGCGCTCGCGTTGTGATTGGGTTCCAGTCATGTTGATTTCTCCATGTGTTTAATGGAGTGATTTTGCCACACAGGCGGGTAAAAGTAAAGCAATGCGTAAAGGAATTGTTGATTCAGGAAATTTGGTACTTTAATACTGGAACAAGTTTTTCCTGTTCTACGAAACCAAGATTTCTGTACACACTTAAAGATGCGGGATTGTCAACTTTTGTGTTCACGGTCATTTCACTCACTCCCTGCCGCAGGAATTCCTGGATAAGTTCTATGACCAGCGCTGTGCCAATCCGTTTGGCTTGATACTCTGGTCTGACGGCAAGCCGAGCAAGATGGGTGGAATTGAGAGTAGTTGTGGATATTTGGTAACCGACCAACGCGCCGCTGATTAATGCGACAGTAGCGTGCGAAGCCATGCGGTAAGATTTTTGCATACTGGCGGGATTCATCTGCCAGGCAGATGGAAATGCAGCGCTGTCTACTTCGACAACCAGCGGCAGATCCCTTGCAGTCATTGTTCGGATGACCAGGCCTGGGATATCGGGCAAGGCAGGCGCTTGGTTACTGTTTCTAATCAGGGTGACCACTTGTGTATCGTGCTCAAACCGATTGGCGAGCAAAATGTTCTTATACCACTCCTGTGGGGCTATCGAATGGAGCGAATTGATCCCCCTGAAACTCAGGCTCTTGAGACATTCAGCGAACAGCATCGCAAAGTATTGGGCATGTTGGCCATCTCTCCTGCTGTAAAAAAAACGCAGCCAGGCCGATTGGGGGGTTTCAGGCTCGCATGATATGAGCGCCACAAGTTCATTCGAATCCTGCAGAGCCATGCATCCCGCCTCGCTGATGCGTTCCCGCGGCACAATCCAATCCAGATGTTGAAAGGATAGGTTATCTGCATTTAAGAAGTGGATTAATTCAATTGCCGAAAGCTGCCTGGCAGGGGTTGTTATAAGCATGGTTTGCCTCGCATTAATGTGCTTAGATTATATCCTCTTATACCTCATTATAATTGTTGCTCAGGCGGATCAGCGCGAAAAAACGATGTTTCCATCTAAAAGAGTCATATCAGGAAGTACTTTACATAGTTCCTGCGATGGGATATTAAATGGATCGCACGGCAAAACAATCAGGTCAGCCTTGTATCCAACTGCAATTTTCCCTAAGCTGCGCTCTTTACCACAGCTTCTGGCAGGGTTGATCGTAAATGCCGCCAGGGCGTCTTGAAGCGTCAAGCGCTGGGCAGGATACCATCCTTCCGAGCCGGGTTCACCAGTGGTGCGTCTGCGGGTTACTGCAGCATGGATGCCCAGGAAAGGGTTGGGGGATTCTACCGGGGCATCAGAACCGAAAATGAGCACGGCGCCCTGTTTTTTCAGACTGTTATAAGCGTAAGCATGCGCACAACGCTCCCCCCAATATTTTTCTGCTATGAACATGTCGGACGTGGCATGCACAGGTTGAACGGATGCAATTACTTCTAATGTTTTTAAACGCGACTGGTCGGCAGGATCGATAATCTGTACGTGTTCTATTCTGTGCGGCAAGTGGGGCAGGTTATGGTCAGTTTCATAGTCCCGCAGCATTTGGTAACCATCCAGCACTGCACGGTTGGCTGCATCACCAATTGCATGGATTGCAAGCGGCCAGCCATGTTGCGCTGCTTTTTTGCCTTGTTCGAAGACCTCCTGAGCGTTCATGAGCAGCATGCCTCTGGACGCTGAGTTTTCATAAGGCAAGAGCATTGCGGCACTCTGCGGACCGAGTGCGCCATCTGAGAAGAATTTGAGCGATCCGGCAAAAAGTTGATCCGTACCGGAGTCGGGTTTCCAATTTGAAGCGGCAATCTCTGCAAGCATTTCCCCCGGGAGGTTTTTGCGCACACGCAAAAGTAACTTTCCTTCCACGTCCATTTGCTGTAGTGCGCGGAAGCAAGCCATGCGGTCAAAATCGTGGACAGTTGTGATCCCAAGGCTGAAAAGATGCTGTTGTGCATGTTCAAGCATGGGCAATAATTCCTGTATGCTGCGTTCGGGAATGCACCGGTCCACCAAACCCATAGCATTTTCCAGCAATATGCCGGTAGGCTGGCCGAGGTCGTCGCGTAAAATTTGCCCGCCTTCCGGGTCTGGCGTATCAGCAGTAATACCTGCAATTCCAAGGGCTGCAGAGTTTACCCAGGATGCATGCAGAGACTTGGCGTGCAACACTACCGGATGATTGTTGGAAACGCAGTCAAGCAAAGCAGCGCTGCCGTACTCTGCTGGAACCCAGGCATTGTGATTCCAACCATAGCCAATGATCCAGGTGCCTTGCGGTTTACTTTCAGCAGCTTCAGCAACATTTTCCAAACATTGCTCGATGCTGTCTGTTTCACACTCTACAGCGTTCAGGTGATCAGCCAAAAGCGCAAGATGGAGATGGCTGTCTGTCAGTCCTGGCAAAACCACTTGGCCTTGCAGATCGATCTTGTGAGCGGGGTGGGAGTACCGGTTTAGAATTTCTTG
>CAYVWM010000025.1:0-21463 GCA_964455505.1 uncultured Anaerolineaceae bacterium | reverse complement strand
GTTGTAACCTGAAGAATAATAATTGAACTGCTTTTTTCCAGTTTTGCTTCCAAAATATTTACACGGAACTGCTCGACTGTTGTCTCGGTTTTTTTGGGATTTTCCCAAGCTGAGAAAAGTTCTGTGACAATTGTATTGCTGAATACAGCAGCATTAATAAATTCTTCCGAGGGGGGCTTTAGAGAACTTGTGGTAATGTCACTGGAAAAATTTGCTGAGTAGCGAGGTTCTACCAAGGCAATGGTTGCCTTGGTAGAATACACATCAGGTGATAAAAAGCTGATCAGGAAAACCACAATACCACACATTAAACCGATGCCAATGATCCAGTACCATTTGGATAAAATTGTGTTGATTATTTTTTTTAAATCGATTTCAACAATGTCATCCATTTTTAACTCCAGCGATGAAATATTTGTTCAATCTAATACATCAATCCACAGAATATTTGCTTAGTGTAAATATTTAGTATATCACGGATTAATTTATCATCGGGATGACACACGCTTTGTGTAAGAGCAACATGATAATGTCTTAAAGTAGCAAAATAGAAATGTCCTAAGCGGTTATAAAATTATCGCATACACCTGAAAACTCCTAATTTCTTTACCCCATTGGTCTATCCTTCTCGTAGAACCCGGAGAAAGTAAATGATCGGTAAACATATCCCCGTTCTCACTCTGAATAGTGCTCCCCGACTTAACTTGAACTAGAAAAAAACACCGCTATTAATTTCTGGGTAAAATAGAATTGGCTTTGATTATTTCTCGAGCCTGCGGACCTTTGATGAAAGCATGTTATTTTGGCACGTATCGCGACGAGTACTCACGCAATCGGATCATGATTGCAGCCTTGCGTGCTGCCGGCATAGAAGTCATCGAGTGCCATGAAAGCCTGTGGTACAGCATACAGGATAGGGTTGATGCTACTGTTGGGGGGTGGAAGCGTCCGGCATTTTGGTGGCGGGTCATCAAAACCTACTGGAAGCTTTTGCGCAAGTATTCAAAAACCGGTGATTATGACGTCCTGATGGTGGGCTATCCGGGGCAGTTTGATATATACCTGGCGAAATTTTTAGCACGCCTCAAACATCGCCCGTTGGTTTGGGATGTGTTTATGTCCATCTACCTGGTTGCGGTCGAGCGCAGATTACAACAGCGTGACAACTTTTCGGTAAATCTTTTGCGAAAGATTGAAGCCGCCGCCCTCAAAAAACCCGATCTACTGATCCAGGACACGGCAGAATATGTGGAATGGTTTAGACAGCAATACAACATTTCCCCCGATCGTTTCCGGCTTATTCCCACCGGTGCAGACTCGCGGGTGTTCTATCCGGTAGAAGTGCAGCCATTTCAGGATGGCAAGTTTCACGTCCTGTATTCAGGCACGTACATTCCAAACCACGGCGTGCAGCTAATCATGCAGGCTGCAAAGGCACTGCAGGCGCATCCAGATATTGTTTTCAACATGATCGGAGAAGGTCCGGAGCGGCAAGGTGCCGAAGACTTTATACGATCCAACAACTTGTCTAATGTGTGTTTTTCAGATTGGGTAGCTCAGGAGGAATTGGTTCGAAGCATACAAAAATCCGATGTCTGCCTGGGGGCTTTTGGGGATACGCCCCAATCGTTGATGACTGTCCAGAATAAGCTATATGAATGTATGGCTGTGGGCAAACCGGTAATAACTGGCAAGAGCCCCGCCACCAGGCATTTGGAAGACCTGGAGGTCATTAAGACCTGTTCGCGGGAAGACCCGCAGGAGTTAGCGGAAGCCATTCTTTGGTTCCGGGAAAATCCTGCCATGGCAGAGGCTTTCGGGAAACGGGCTCGGGAGTTTTTTATTGCTCACTGCAGTATTGAGCAGCTGGGTGCATCTCTCTCAGGTTACCTTGTAGAGCTGTTGTCTGAATTCGGAAAGAGGCGTTGATGCCCTCAGTTTCTGTAATCATCCCTTCATTAAACTCGCCCAGTCTTGCTGCCCTGCTTCAGGCATTGCTTGAACAGGATTACCGAGACCAGTACAGCATCACAGTTGTGGGGCAAGACAAGCAGGGGTTCTTCGCCAATTTTTCCGGGCAGGCTAAACTAATCGAGACCCCTAAGCCAGTTAATGCTGCGGTGGCACGCAATATTGGTATACAAGACAGCGATGCAGATATTTACCTTTTTATTGATTCAGACTGTCTGCCTGAGAAAAACTGGATTTCTGCCATGGTCAACAAGGTTGCACAAGGATGGCAGGTGATCGGTGGAGGTGTATCCGTTGATGGTAATGCATACTTGCCCCTGATTTACAACCTGAGCATGCTGCATGAATTTTTGTCTACACAGGCCGAGCGGGAAGTAAACTACCTGCCCACACTGAACCTTGCTGTCATCAGATCAGTTATTGAAAAGGTGGGTTTGCTGGATGAAAGGCTTGCCCGGTCTCAGGATTTGGATTGGACCATGCGAATGGTAAATGCAGGTTTCAAGGTGCTGTTTTATCCGGATGCTCTGGTTTCTCATCAACCGGATATTCCAAATTTCGGACAGATCTGGAAACAGTTTTACCGCAGTGGTTTTTATTCTTCTCAGATCCGCCGGAAAAATCGGGCAATTCCAAGTTTTTTTCTGTTGCGTTTGCCCATGTTCTGGTATCTTTTCTCACCGCTCATCGCCCTTGGCATCACGGTACGCAACCTGTTGCAAACAAAGGCAGCATGGAAATACTTGTACGCCATGCCGGGCGTATATTTATCAAAAATTGCCTGGTGTATTGGTGCGGGTGATGGATCAAAGAAAGGAAATCAGCAGCATGCTGGAATCTGATCCAAAGGTAATCTTTGTTATTCCGACGATGAACCGCAGTCAGGATTTGCACGCCTGTCTGCTTTCAATTGAGCGCATGTCCGTGCTCCCAGCAGCAGTTATTGTTGTGGACAACGGTTCCGATGACGATACCATCGAAGTTGTAAACGCCCAGCATCCCCAGGTGGAACTGATTGCCCTGGAGGAAAACCTCGGTGCAACGGGTGCATCCAATCGTGGTTTCGAGCGCGCCCTCAGTATGGGTGCAGAATACGTTCTGCGGTTGGACTCGGATACAGAGGTTGCCCCTGACTTTCTTGATACTATAATCAAATTCGCAATCGAGCATCCTGATGGTGGTGTTTTTAGCCCCAAGATTTACTACTATGATCCACCGGACCGGATCTGGTATGCCGGCGCAGATGCGCATCCCTGGCACATGGGGGCTATCCATGTCCACCGGGGTGAAACTGATTCTCCTGCAAACAGCTTGCCCAAAAAGGTGGATTATGTGTGGGCAGCTGCCATGCTTATCAAGCGGGAAGCGCTGCTCAAGGTAGGAGGTTTCGACGAAGATTTTCTGGTTTACCAGGAGGAGCTGGACTATTGCCAGCGCGTTCGGTCGGCAGGATTTGAACTATGGATTGTGCCTCAGGCTAAGATTTGGCATAAAGTCTTTGCAAGAAAGAACACCCCCTGGCAAACCTATCAATGGAATCGCAATAAGATGCTGTTTTACAGAAAAAATTCCAAAAACGGGCTGCATCGGTTGTCATTGATACTGTATGCCTTCGCTTATGCCTTGTTTCGGTCCGTTTTTCCTAAAGAGGGTGTGGGGAACAGGGGATCTCTGGGGCAAGCGATCAAGGGATTGTTCGCAGGATTGCATGTTGATATCAAACAAGGCTCGGGTTTTCAAGAAAAAGGATTCCCTGAGTAGAAAGCCGGCATGATCAAATCTGTAGGGCGTTTTTTTAATAATATCAGCTACAACATGCTGGCTAATTTTTCCCTGCGATTAGGAAATTATGTTTTGGTCATTCTGATTGCCCGTATGCTGGATGTCTCAAGCTCCGGTATTTATACTGTGGCAAACAATTACCTGAGCATTGGTCTGCTTATTTCCTATTGGGGTTTCAGTAATCAACTCACCTTGGAAGTATCCCGCAGTCCTCAATCTTTTGGGAAATATTTTTCCAATCTTATTGTTCTTCGTGCAGGATTGGCTGTAATTACATCGCTGTTCATCTTTGCTCTAATTCGCACGCTGGATTATCCTGAAACAACAGCCAAAGTCTTGTTGTTGTTCCTGCTGAGCATCCTTCCGGATTCATTAAACCAGCTTATCAATGCGGCATTCCTGGCTTTTGAAAAAATAAAATACTTATCACTGGCTTCGATTTTATTTAGCCTGGTAAAAATTGTTCTTGGATATGTGTTCTTAAAGTCGGGTGCAACAATCGTTGGCATTGCTGCACTGTTGGTAATTTGTGAGTATCTTTCCTTACTGGTAAGTGCTTTCTTGTTGCGGAGATACTTGCCAAAATTCCATTTCTCAGTAGAAACCTCTCTTTGGAAAGGGTTTGTATTAAGCTCACTGCCTTTTTTTGGAATGGCCCTCGTCACTACTCTGGACACCAGAACCGAAATAATCATCATTTCCAAAATTCTCGGTGAAGAAGCTGTAGGTTTTTTCCAAACGGCAAATGTGTTGTTGGGGGTCCTGATTTTGTTTCCTGAAGGAATCCGAAACGCTTCACTTCCCCTTCTGGCGAAATATTCGATTGCCAATGATGGCAAATTTGAAAGATTAACTATTCGGCTTTCTCAATTTGTTGTGCTTTTATCACTTCCTCTGACCATTCTGGTGTTTTTCTATGCCGCAGATATTCTTCCCTTAATCTTTACACAAAAATACATGGCTTCTATACCAATTTTGCAGGTATTGATTTGGAGTTTCTGCAGTTATGGGCTAAATGTAGTGGCTTCACGCTCCTTGATAGTTTTGGGAAAAGAAAAATTTCTGATGAAAGCAATTCTAACAAGCGGTATTGTGACCATAGGCCTGGACCTCCTGCTTGCTCCAATTTACGGTCTCACTGCTGTTGCTTATGTTCGCCTTTTCACATCGCTGGTGTTGTTGTGCATTTATGGATTGTATCTGCATCGCTTAGGCCATCCGCTGATTGAATTGCATCTGATGACCAGATTGATGCTGGTTGGATTGGGAATGTTTGCCGGACTGGCACTTTTTCAGAGGGCGAACCATTGGTTGGCTGTGCTGGTTGGTATTTTTATTTATCTTTCCGGTTTGCTTTTATTGAAGGTTCTTACCCCAAAGGAAATCAGACAGATAAAAGAACTCATCCAAGCAATATTTTCCCGTAATAAAGCAGGTACAATCGGAGATATAGTGGAATGATTTTGCTCCTCCGTTACAATTAGGATACAAGACTCAATGAGACTTCCAGATTTCTTTATTATTGGTGCCGCCAAAGCGGGGACCTCTTCCCTTTACAGGTACATCAAACAACATCCCCAGGTATTTATGAGCCCTAAGAAGGAGCCTCATTTTTTCTCCTTTGATGATCAGTCCAAACTCACCAAGGGGCCCGGGGATACTATTCCCCAGGCAGTCACAAATTTGGAAGATTATGCCCGACTGTTTGAGTCGGCACCCGAGGGCGCAGTTGTTGGGGAAGCCTCTACCTCTTACCTATACCGTAAGGAAGCACCTGAACGGATTAAAACACTCGTTCCCGAAGCTAAATGTATTGCGGTTCTGCGCAACCCGGTGGATCGGGCATATTCAGCGTACATGCATCTCGTGCGTGATGGACGCATGCCGAACAAGACTTTCGGTGATGCATTGGCGCAGGAAAAAGAAAGGATCGCAGATAACTGGGATCCGATTTGGCACTTTGTGCATGTGGGTCTGTATCATGAGCAGCTGTTGCGATACTACAGATACTTTCCAAAAGACCAGATAAAAGTGTTCCTTTATGAAGATTTTACATCTGACCCCATGGGGCTGGTCCGCCAGGTTTTCCAGTTTTTGGGCGTCGATGATGCGTTCATTCCGCAACAGGATTTCAAAAGCAACGTATCTGGCGAAATAAAAAAACAGGCTTTGCAAAAGTGGATTCGCTTACTCTTTGACACACCCAACCCAATCCGTTGGATATCCAGAAAAGTTCTCCCTGAAAAGGATCGTTTCCGTTTTTCCGAAAACGTACGGGGCAAGAATCTGCAAGTA
Source organism: uncultured Anaerolineaceae bacterium (assembly GCA_964455505.1). Classification (GTDB taxonomy): domain Bacteria; phylum Chloroflexota; class Anaerolineae; order Anaerolineales; family Anaerolineaceae; genus Mesolinea. The sequence goes on along the minus strand of CAYVWM010000025.1, from coordinate 15,415 downwards.
AAAAGAGCGTCGGCTGATGAGCGTGCAAGACTGCTGCCCTTTTTCAGAGAGGACGTCCTTGCCTTGCAGGAATTAATTCAGCGTGATCTTAGTGGCTGGTTGAGGCTCTGATCGGAGAAGGACAAAATATAGGATGACACTTCCCAATTTCTTGATTATCGGCGCAGCCAAATCTGGCACCACCGCTCTTTACCTCTATCTGCGTCAGCATCCGCAGATTTTTATGAGCGCCTGTAAGGAGCCACATCATTTTTCATATACAGAGCAAACCAAGCAAACCAATGGTATCGACGACTTTGTGCGTAATGCCGTAACAGATTTTACAGCGTATCAACATCTTTTTGATGATGATAAAAACGCATGCGCCATCGGGGAAGCATCGCCAACATATCTGTACGTTCCTGGTACTGCAGAAAGAATCCACGAAGCTATTCCCCAGGTAAAAATGATAGCCATTTTGCGCAATCCGGTAGCAAGAGCGTATTCTGCTTACATGCACCTCCTGCGGGATGGACGCGAACCCGCAGAGAATTTCCAGGAAGCTCTTGCACTGGAAGAGGAGCGCATTGCGAAAAATTGGGGGCCGCTTTACCACTATACCAAGATGGGTATGTACGCAGAACAGCTGGAACGTTTTTACAATGTTTTCCCAAAAGAACAAGTAAAGATCATTCTGTATGAAGACTTTACCAAAGAGCCGCAGCGTGTGCTTGAAGAAGTGTATGGTTTTTTGGGTGTGGATTCACATTTCCTTGCTGATATGAGCATCAGGCCGAATCTCTCAGGCCGCCCTAAAAGCCGTTTTTGGCAGCGAGTAATGGCTAAAACCTTTTCCAGACCTAACCCTGTGCGAGCCCTTTCAAGGGTAATTTTTCCAGAGTCTGTCCGAATGTGGGTTACGACGCGTTTACGTAAGATGAACCTTCAACGCGAAAAGTTGGATGAGACTACCCGACATGAATTGCAGGAGATTTTCAGGGCTGATGTGCTGAAACTGCAAGAAATGCTTGATTGCGACCTTTCAGCGTGGTTGTGAGGTCTGATTCTTCACTTTGGGGGTGATAATTGAGCCCCCAGAATAAAAATAGTCCGAAAGGATTATTGATTTACCCTCAGTTTACTGTGATAATGGATGCATACAAAACAACCATTGGAGGTATGTATGAAGAAACTATTTGTTGGACTTGTCGTAACTGCATTAGCAATTATGTTGCTGACCAGCTCGGCAACAGCAGCATTACCCGGCGGCGGCTGGTGGACCTTCTATCAGGTTCAAAACGCTGGCACAGGCAATGGCGCTTTGACCATGACAGCCTATGACAGCGCTTCAACCGCCACCTATACCAGCCAGGAATTTACCTTTGCTCCTGGCGCAGCCCTGGCTTACCATCCTGGCCTGGCACCCACTTATCCAACTGGAGATCGTATTGGTTTCACAACCGAACTCCCCTCTGGCTTCGAAGGGTCGGTCATGATTTCGGCCAGCGTTCCCGTATTGGCTATTGCCCAGCTTGGCAATAACTCCAGCGGCTCAGTTGGCGCAGGAGGATACGCCTCGTCGTTCTATCAGGGCGTAGGCAGCGAATATACTGACACTGTTCTGAACTTCCCCACTGTAAAGCACAACTTTGGCGGACAGACCACCACCTTCTATATCCAGGCTGCAGGTTCCTCTGCGAACGTCACCATCACCTACACGATGAACGACGGCAGTACCTATAGCGACACAGAGACCATTGGTGCGAACAAGATGGTCATGTTCGATCCTTTGGGTGCTGGTGTTCCTGCAGGTGCGGCTGGCGCTGCTGCGGTGAGCCCCTCTCTGGGTGCTGCCCAGGTTGTATCCACCACAGGCAATATTGCCGGTGTAGTTGTTGAGCATCCTCATACCGGATCGCCTGCTCCCATCGCTCTGGCGACCCGCGGTCTTACGGCTGCAGACACAGACTTTACCTTGATTGCCCCGACCATCAAGAACGATTTCAACGGCGGTACCACTGGCTTCTCTGTCCAGAACACCGGCGGAGCTGATGCACTTGTTGAAATTACCCTGACAGTCACTAACGCTTCCAACGCAGCTTTGATTGGGGATGTCTTTACCGATACGGAAATCATCCCGGCTGGCGGATCTACCGTATTCAGCGTCCACCGTGACAATCTTGGCGGAATGCCCGCAGGCACATTTGCTGCAGCTATTGTTGAATCTATTTCCGACGCAACCCATACACCTCAAAAACTGGCGGGTATGGTTAATGAAGCCAATAACATGGGCAAAGCAACCTATGCGGCATTCGCCCAGAGCGCAGCCACCACCAAGGTTGGCCTGCCAATGGTCAAAGAGATGTTCTCGAATAACACCACAGGCGTTGCAGTAGTGAATGTTGGTACTGCTGCCACTAAGTTCTATGCAACCTACACGGACCAGAATGGTGTTGTTAGATCCTTTGAAACGGCAGCAACCGTTGCCCCAGGTGCAGCAGTGTCCTTCTTCACCGTTTACCTGAATCCAGGTGGAAAATTCACTGGTTTGGCTGACTTCTCTGTGCTGAATGGAACCAAGAACAGCGTTTCCATTACAGCCGACCAGCCCATCGTGGCGCTGGCACAGGAATCAGACCGAAATGCTGCTGATGGCGTGCTGGATGTCAAGAACTACGAAGGGTTCGCTCTTCACTAATCACCCAACTGATATACAAAAAAGCCGTTTCACACGAAACGGCTTTTTTTGTTCTATAATTAACCCCTGTTGGCATGACATAGGAGAAGAACAATGAAAATTAGAAAAATTATACTTATCAGCTTGTTAGCACTACTGGTCTTGGCTGGCTGCAAGAAAGAAACCCCGCAAAGCCCGATTCCTGAACCCACCAAGAGTGAACCCACAGCAGCAGCCGTTGTTAAAGAACCCACTGAAGAACCTGTTGCAGAGCCAACCCAGGCAGTGATGGAACAGACTTATCCTATTGTTGAAAGCACCATTGCTGCGGAAACGTATCCAATCGCACAGAGTCCGACAGAGGAAATCACCTATCCTCTTCCGGAACCAACAGTCGACCCGAATAACGGTCCCATTTTTACCATTGATGAACCGGTATCGGCGTCAGAACTAACCGTAACCGGAACAGGGCCAGCAGGTGTGCCGATTAAGTTAATTGATGTCACCACAATGGGTGAAACGCTTGCTCTCACAACCATCAAGGAAGATGGCACCTATCAATTTGACCTGGAGAAAGAGTTATTGACGGGACATGCTATTGGTTTGCAGATTGGGGATCTGACAAACACGAATTTTAATTATGACGATTTTGTCTACAGTACCGAATATTTTGACAAACCCATGATTGGGATCATCTTTTACATAGCTATAGTGACCGGCGGTTAGGCCATATCAGTTAACGATAGGCAGGTACAAATTGTAGACAACCGGTAAACTGAAGAACTTGCTGGCAACTTCATTGGGGGTCTGTGAAAACAGTATGTAGATATCTGTACTGACGGCACTCGTTCGGGTTGTGAAAGCTTGCGGAAAGTCCAAAACGGTCCAGGCGCCATCCGAGAATAAGTAACTATTGGCTGGACCAACATTCGTTTTTCCACCAATCTTATACAGCGTATCCATTACCGTGACTGCTCCAAAATCATAGGAGGGTTCAGGAAGGCTCACCTCGTTAAGCCAGGGATTTTCACCAGCCAGTTCTCGGGCGGGAGAAAAGCTCTCATTAACCATTAAAGCCTTTTCACCATCCCATCCGCCAATGATGAATATTTTCCCACCTTCTTCTGCTACACCCGCATAAGCCCTTGCAGTGGGCAGGGAAGTAATTTCCTGCCAGGTATCGTTTTGGGGATCGTAGCGGAAAGCATTGTTCAGGGCTTTCTGACCATCCCATCCGCCAAATAGATATAACTGACCTTCATAAGCACTCAGGGCGTAACCGCTCAACGCCCGCGGAAGCTCTGCTTTAGTTTCCCAACTGTTTTTTGATGGGTCATAAACTTCCAGAATGTTTGTGAACTTACCATCCGCTGTTTTTCCACCCGGTATGTATATCTTTTCCCCTAGCACAGCGGCTGAAATTTCGCTTACAGGCGTTGGTTTTTCAGAGAGCATACTCCAGGTGTCTGTTTTTGTATCATAGTTTTGTATCAGTCTGCTGGGGGTTCCGTTGTTTTCCCCAGCGATGATAATGATATTTTGGTCGTAGGCAGCCATTGCATAACCGGCCACTGCCTGGGGAATTGGGTTGCGTTCTCTCCAGCCAGGTTGGTTCAATGCAGCGCCGAGTGGATTAAGGGTGGCCGTAGGTTCTGCAAGCAGGGGAGATTCAGCCAGAATTGTGGATAACCCGATGATGAGGAAAAAGCCAAGCAAAAGTCCAGCCCACCAAAACCTTTGCCAGAGGATTTGCCAGCGGGTTAGTTCTGGGGTTTGTGACGCTTGGGGAATCAGTATCTCGATATTGCCGTTGGTTTGTCCAGGGGATTGGATGATATTATGTTCAATAGCGTAAAGTGTTGCTTCTGTCCTGGAGGAAACATTTATCTTCTGGAATACATTTCCCAGGTGCACTTTCACCGTATTGATGCTGATAAATAACTCAGCAGCAATTTCCTTGTTGCTTTTTCCCTGCGCAACAAGTTTTAATATCTCAATTTCCCGGTCACTGAGGGGCGTATTATCCATATATCGTTTTTATATCCTGCTGTTTACGTACAGGATGATGATAAACCATTTTTTACAGGAATACCAACTTGCTTATGCAGTATGTATATTCCCCAACGGTTTTTCGGAAGACTAATTTTTGAGCACCGGGAAGAAGAAGAAATGGTATTGCTGCCCGGGTCCGCCCTTGAAGGCGTTGCCGCTGGTATATTTCTCCTGGCCGACCCCACCGTACCATATTGCTTCTGCAGGAAGCCTGGGACGTCCGCCCTGCGTCACTGAATCCCAGTTGATCAGCACATCTTTAAAGGTAATGTCTACAGCTTTTCCCCAGCAGTAAACAGCACAGGTGTTGAGGGTGTCTTTTGTTACCACCATAAAATGAACGTGGTGGCCTGTGCTGTAACCAGTGTCGTCAACCAAGGCAATTTTCTGTCCCGCTTCTACATAAGTGCCCTTGAACTTCAGGACTGAAGGGATGCTGTTTTGGGCAATATGCAGATAAATTTGATAAGTCCATGGAGTTGTGGTGCGGTCTTCAAGGGTGATACTGTTTGTGCAGCCTGAATTGCCGTTGGCGCAGATATCCCGCCAGTGATAAACGTAACCGCCCTTGGCAGCCAGTAACTCAAACATGGTGCCATCAGCAAAATCAAATGCATAGGTGCAGTAGCCAGGCGCACATGAATTGTGCCCCACGGACCAGGTGAGTCGTTTTACCTGATCTGCGCGCCACGGTAAATAGTAACCGCCATAAGTCTTGGCAGTGGTGGTCGCTTTGGTGTCATCGTAAATAAACCGTTCTGCAATTTCGGAATCCTTGAAGTAAGACGCTAATAAAACTTGGGAAAAATCCGGATCTTCATCAAAGAATAAATTCCATACACCTTCATCCGCATTCCACATTGCCAGGATGACGTGGGGTTCCCGTGCCAGCAGTTCGCCGGTGTTCAGATCTTCGGCGGCCATCCACAGAAGCGCCTGAGTTTTATCGTCGCTGAAACTGATATCATCCAGGCTCCAGCTGTCAATTTCGAATGCAGCCAATGCTTCAGGAAGCTGCAGGTACAACAGCGATTCAATAGAGCCATCTATCTCGGCTTTTGCCTGGGTTTCGTTATTATTTTTCGATGCAAAAAAGTCCCCATTATCCAGGATGAGGAAAAGGCTTAAAAAGAAAAGGACCAGGGCAGGGATAAATAGAAACCAATAATTCCGTTTGGGGCGTGGCTCTGGTTCAGTTGAAGGTGTGTAGGTTTGATTTTTCATCTCGTTTCACCATGGCATGCAGATTTAATAAATTTCATGTATTATGGTTGCAATATTCATACCATATACAACAAACTCCAACGCATACATGGGCTTATTACATATGGACAGTAAGAAATATGGTGGAAATACACTAAAATTGTTCTGGTGAAGAAATGGATACTTGTGAAAGCGATGACCTCCAACCTACATCTGAAGCGCTCGGGAAAATCATTATTGCTGAGGTCGCTTCGGTTTTCCACTTTCGCAAAAACGGAATACTGCACAAATTATTAGGATGGATAGGGAAAAAACCCGCCAAGCGTTTTGCATGTCTGCTGAAACGGCTGGATAAAATTGTAGCTGAAGAAGGTTTCAACCCTGCTGCCAAAGTGGGGATAGCTTTTTTTACCGATGGGTGCAAAGTGGTTGGCAGCTCCTTGATCCCTGCAGAAGGGCCGCTGCTTGTGGTTGCCAATCATCCTGGTGGGGCAGATTCTGTCGTGGCAGCTGCCTGTGTTTCCAGACCGGATGTGCATCTGATTGCGGTCAGGCATCCTATGCTGGAAGCGATGCCTTCAATTAGCCAACATTTGATTTATCTTGATGCGGAAGTGCATGCCGGAGGGGGGATTATCCGCAGGGTTCTGCACCTGTTGAGATCCGGGCAAGCTGTGATCATTTTCCCAAGAGGATCCCTGGAGCCTGATCCTGCCCAGATTCCCGGATCAGTAGAATCGCTTGCTGGCTGGTCCGACAGTATTGGTTTTTTTCTCAGCCGAGTACCTGAGACGTGTTTCTTGCCGCTGTTAATCAGCAAAGTGATTGTCCCGAAGGCTTGGAATCATCCCCTTGCGCGTCTCTGTAAGTCCACAAAAAAAAGGCAGCAGACTGCCATTATCCTCCAGTTTGCCATGCAGATGCTCACAAAAAAGGCTGCCTGGAAAACGCCTGTGCAGGTCAATTTTGGCAGTCCAATGAGCGCTTCTGAACTTTCTTACAATCCAGACCCCCGAATTGTTAGCCAGGCAGTAAGGAACAGCATGCTGCAACTTCTTGAAAGCGCGTACGCGGATCAGCCGTAAATCAATCCAGCCATTCCACGATTGTGGTCTCTCCTTGCCCAACACCAACGCAGAGTGCAGCCAGACCGTAGAAAGGTCGGGGTGCATGGGGTGCCCGCCGGCGCATTTCGTGCAGTAAGGTCGTCAGGATCCGTGCTCCGGAGCAGCCGAGGGGATGCCCAAGGGCAACAGCTCCCCCATTTACGTTTGTTATTTCGTGACTAAGGTCCAGTGCCTGCATGACAGCAAGGGTCTGCACAGCGAAAGCTTCGTTGATCTCAACCAGTGAGAGGTCTTCTACCCGGAGGTCTGCCCGTTTGAGTGCTTTGCGAATGGCTTCAACCGGACCGAGGCCCATAATACGCGGTTCAATGCCAGCTGCAGCAGAACTGATGACGCGCGCAAGCGGTTTTATTCCAATACGGCGGCTTGTTTCCAGGTTCATCAGCAACAGGGCAGCAGCACCGTCATTCAATCCAGAGGAATTCCCGGCGGTGACGCTTCCCCCTTCTTTGAAGGCTGGTTTTAGCCTGCCAAGTGCTTCCATAGAGGTATCGCGGCGAGGGCGCTCATCCCTATCAACAAGCAAAGGTTCCCCTTTGCGCTGCGGCACCCTAACAGGAATAATCTCTTCTGCAAAGTCCCCACGGTCCTGTGCTGCAATGGCCCGCTGATGACTCGCGAGCGCAAATTGGTCCTGTTCGAGTCGGGTGATGCCGGTTATTTCTGCAATATTTTCAGCGGTAAGTCCCATGGACTCTGTACCATAGAGGGCGTCCATTTTGGGATTGATAAAGCGCCATCCCAGGGCGGTATCATAGGCGGTCAGGTTGCCTCCACTTGCGTTTTTGGAGAAGGCATACGGAGCTCTGCTCATGCTTTCAACGCCGCCTGCGATGAAAATTTCACCATCCCCGAGTTTAATTGCTCGGGCAGCCAGGTTCACTGCGGCTAATCCAGAAGCGCACAGGCGGTTGACGGTCAGCGCAGGGACTTCGGGGGGTAAACCGGCCAGAAGGCTGGCCATCCGGGAGACATTGCGGTTGTCTTCGCCGGCCTGATTCGCGCAGCCAAAGTACACCTCTTCTATCAAATTGGGATTCACAGGGTTGCGTTCCAAAATCGTCCTGATAACCAATGCCGCCATGTCATCAGGCCTGACGGCGGCTAAACTGCCATTAAGGTTCCCGATTGGGGTACGAATGGCGTCAACAATTACTGCTTCAGACATGCTGGTCTCCTTTATCCCAATTTATGTTGTAAATTTTACCATCGGAGAGAAATTTTTTAGTTGGGCAGGGCGCTGAACATGCCGTTAGACGGTCTGAATTACGGTATACTAAAGACAGGAAATCTGCCATACTCACCCAATTGGCAGATAATATTGATGACACAAGGAGGATCTGCATGCCCGCTAAGGGATGGGTAGAAATAAACGAATTGTATTGTAAAGCTTGCGAGCTGTGCGTGACGGATTGTCCAACCCATGTATTGGCGCTGGACCTTTCCCGGCTGAGCTCAAAAGGCTACCACCCAGCCATGATGCTGCATCCAGAGGATTGCACTGGTTGTGGGATCTGTGCGGTGGTGTGTCCGGATGCTGCAATTACGGTTTATCGCGGCACACGGCCAACGGATAGTTCTGCGAACGAGGTGGATGATGGCGCTTGAACTCATTAAAGGCAATACCGCAGTTGCTGAAGCCGCTCTCAGGGCGGGTCTGGTGTCCTATTTTGGCTATCCGATTACTCCGCAAACCGAGTTGTTGGAACATCTTTCTGCTCGCATGCCCGAATTGGGGCGCGCTTTTGTTCAGGCTGAAAGTGAATTGGGCGCAATTAATATGGTCTATGGCGCTGCATGTACAGGCAGACGCACAATGACCTCCAGCTCCAGCCCCGGGGTAAGTCTGATGATGGAAGGTATTTCCTACATCAGCGGCACAGAAGTTCCAGCTGTTCTTGTGGATGTGATGCGCGGTGGACCTGGACTGGGTAACATTGCTCCAGCGCAAGGGGATTACACCCAAATTGTCCATGGGGGCGGGCATGGAGAATACCATTTGTTGGTCCTGGCACCGGCCTCGGTCCAGGAAGCCATTGACCTGACTGTGCTGGCATTTGACCTGGCAGAAAAGTACCGAATTATTGCGGCAGTCCTGTTGGACGGCAGTTTGGGTCAGATGATGGAACCGGCTGAACTACCTCCATACATGCCCCTCAAGACCGACATTCCGGATTGGGCTGTCCATGGGGTGCCTGGCAGACCAAAACGCGTCCTCACATCAATTAATATTGATCCCCCCGCCCAGGAAATCACCAACATTCGTTTGATGACGCGCTGGCAGGAAATTGAAGCCAATGAAGTCCGCTACAAGGAATACTATCTGGACGACGCGGAGTATGTTGTCGTGGGATTTGGCACGGCTGGTCGCATTGCACTCTCTGCTGTGCGGGCTGCCCGGGAAAAAGGTATCAAAGTGGGATTGCTTCGCCCGATTACATTAGCACCTTTCCCTGTTAAAACCATCGAAGCGCTGACGCAGAAAACGAAAGCCTTCCTGGTTGTGGAAATGAACAACGGTCAGATGTTGGACGATGTCAGGTTAGTGGTGAAGGGCAGAAAACCGGTAGAGTTCTATGGAAGAATGGGCGGGATTGTACCCTACCCGGATGAAGTGCTGCAAGCCATTGAAGTATTGGCAGAAGGTCCCCTCACGCTTGAAGGGCATCCGCGTGATCGTTGGCTGGCAAATATGCGGGATCAATTCGGAACAGGAGCCTGAGATGTTGGATACTGATGTAAAACTTGTCTATAAACGGCCGGAAGCTTTTTGCGATGTTACCACACACTATTGTCCTGGCTGCACCCACGGGGTTGCCCATCGCTTAATCGCTGAGGTACTGGAAGAAATGGGCGATATTGAGCATACCATTGGTGTCGCCCCGGTTGGCTGCTCTGTTTTTGCTTACAACTATTTCAATTTTGACTTTGTAGAGGCTGCGCATGGACGTGCTCCGGCCATGGCTACAGGGATCAAGCGGACGCTCCCCGACAGGATGGTTTTTACGTACCAGGGTGATGGTGATCTTGCTTCAATCGGGATGGGAGAGATTGTTGCAGCAGCAGCACGTGGTGAATTGTTGACGGTAATCTTCATTAATAACGCCAACTATGGTATGACCGGCGGGCAAATGGCACCAACCACATTGCCTCTGCAAAAAACAACCTCTTCACCCACTGGCAGGGATGTAGAACGGCAGGGTTACCCTATACGAACTGCAGAACTGCTGGCAACGTTGGACGGTGCGGCTTATGTAGTGCGGCGCAGTATGCATGATGCGCGCAATATTCGCAGTGCTAAAAAGGCTATCCGGACTGCATTTGAAGTGCAAAAACAAGGGCTTGGTTTTTCGATGGTGGAATTGCTTTCCACCTGCCCGACCAACTGGGGCATGACTCCAGCCAATGCCCGCACTTGGCTTGCCGATCATATGGTTTCGTTTTTCCCGATTGGCGATTACAAAGTGTCGTCTGAAATTGCTTATGGCAAAGAAACAGGAGGAAAATAATGCAGACGGAGATCATTATTTCTGGTTTTGGAGGTCAAGGAACGTTGTTTGCAGGTCAATTGCTTTCGTATGCCGGCATGGACGAAGGCAAGCATGTAACCTGGATTCCCTCCTATGGTCCGGAAATGCGTGGGGGTACTGCTAATTGCACGGTGGTAATTTCTGATGATGAGATTGGTTCCCCAATGGTCAAGTTTCCAAAAGCGGTTCTTGCAATGAACCTGCCTTCTCTGGACAAGTATGAACCCCTGGTTGCACCTGGCGGGTATTTGGTCGTTAACGAGTCGATGGTAAACCGGAATCCGGAACGCACTGATATTCACAGCATAGTTTTGCCAGCAAACGCCATTGCCATGGAGTTGGGCAATGAACGTGCTGCCAACATGGTGATGTTGGGAGCGCTGCTGGCTAACACGGATTTCCTGTCATTGGAAGCTCTTGAAAGAGCACTTCAGGCTCACTCACCGGCGCGCATGCAAAAATTTGTGGAAACAAATATTAAAGCTATGGAACGGGGAAGTGCGTACAAGGCCTCCTGAATAAACCAAATACGATTGGCTGCCCTGCTGTTTGCAGGGCAGTTTTTTGTTAAGGATTGACCCATTGGCCCTAATCCTTCGGGCTCTGGGCAACACATTGGTTATAATTACCAACGAACTGTAATGGATACCACTTATTTTCCCCCCAAAAAAACTGGAACGATTGTAGTCCTGATCTTTATGGTGTTTCTGCTGCTTGCTTCAGGCGTATTGCTTGTTCAAGCTTCAAAGAATCCTGCTAACCCCCATTATCTTGGATATGTTTTAGCAGGTTTCGGGCTATTATTACCTTTTGTTGCGCTTCTTTATCGTCTTTATACCGTGCAGACAATGAAAATCATCCTTGGCCGCGGTGGGCTGGCTTTGCGCTGGGGATTAAATCGGGAAATTATTCCAATGAATGAATTGCGTTGGGTCCGACCAGTTTCAGAAATTAAACCCGGGTTTCCCTTGCCAATAATGAGTTTACCCGGTTCGTATTTTGGTAAACGTCAGGTGCCAGGCGTGGGCCTTGTCAATTTTGTGGTCTCTGACCGAAAACGTATGGTTTTGGTTTCCACTGCCAGGGGATCATTTTGCATATCTCCTGATGATGTGACTGCGTTCACGCAGCAGTTTGACCGGCTGACAGAACTCGGATTACTTGGTGTTTGGGAAGGGCGTTCAGAGAACTTAGGGTCTCTTTGGAAAGGTGTTTGGAAAGATCGTACCGCCAGGACGTCCATCATGTTGGGGGCAATCGGCGTGGCACTACTTGTTGGGCTTACCGTGCTGCTCACGGCCAGCAGGGATACGATCGTTTGGGTAACTTTGGAGACTGTGCCCTCTCAACGGCTTTTCCTTCTGGCGGGACTGGATTTTTTTGCCTGGCTGATGACCTTATTAGTTGGGCTTTTCTTTTACTTTCGTGGGGGAATAGACAAAATTATGATTTATTTATTCTGGGTAGTTTCTATCGTGGTTACCCTTTTATTACTTACGGCAATTCTGATTATGAGTCTCTGATCTGGATAAATAACAGACATGAAATTTCTGTATCCGGATTGCGAAAAAATGAATTTTCAAGAGGTAAATTTACCCCAGCAGCCATTATCCAATAGCTGCGTGTTTTTTTACGGCTATGCTATAATGGAATATCCAACGGTGCCTTAATCGACCCCGTTATTTGTCGTTGATTCTATGAAAAATCTTCGCACCTTACCATCGCCATATTTCAGAAATGCAGGGCGTTGGCTCGTGTGTGTTGCAGCGGTCTTTATCCTTGCTGCTTGTGCTCAGGCTTCTGAGAACACTAACACAAATACCACAGTGCTGCCGCTATCTTTCAATCCAACCAGCACCCCTACTCCAGCAGTCACAGCAACCCGCACGCCGGTAGTTTGGAACACCTTTGCCCCGCCCAGCATTAACTCGGTTACCCAGGTGCCCCCTGCAAGTCTCCGGTTGGAGCTGCCGGAAGATGTTCAGGTATGGTTGTTTTTAGGCAGCGACCAGAAAGCACCCTACCGCGGCCGCACGCAGGCTTTTCACCTGGCGCTGGTCAATCAGCGGCTTTCAAAAGCGAGCCTGATTTCAATACCCGGCAACCTGTTTGTATATCTGCCGGGGCAAACCATGCAGCGTCTCAACACGGCTTATGCATTGGGCGGTATGGATCTTGTAGCTGAGACTCTGGCCTACAATTTTGGGCTCAAGCCGCAGCGCTTTGTGGTCGCCCACCCAGGAGAATTTCAGTGGTTGGTGGATGACCTGGGCGGACTGGAAGTCAGCGTTCTTTTTCCGATTCCGGATGCCTGTGGTGGGATCCCAGCCGGAATGCACACAATGAATGGCGAAAAAGTGTATTGTTACGTGTCTTATTTGTCCAATGAGGATGAAATCGATCGGACAAGAAGGCAGCAACAAGTATTACAATTGCTCTTTACCAAATTAGTTCAGGAAGGAAGATTGGCGGCTTTACCGGTGTTGTATGCCTCTTACCAGGATTGGATCGAAACCAACATTGCACTGCCTGAGTTATTGGAACAGGTCCCGTTGATGCTTCGGTTAGGCGATCCGCAGCGGATTCAGTATTTTCTGCTGGGATGGGGTGAGGTTGAACAATGGGAACTGCCTGATGGCACCCAGGCGAAAGTGCTGCTGCCTGATAGTGAAGCTGTAGCGGCACTCTTTCAGAATGCCCTGGATGCCGTGTTGGAACCTGCACCGCTGAGTGAGGTGGTCTTGACCTACGAAGCACAACTCACCGCTGCAGTAGCCTTGACCCAAACTGGCTTACCTCCGACTGGGCCTACACCCACCCGCATCACTCCAAGCCCAACGATGCAGACGACGCCCGTACCTGGGGCAACCACAACCCAGACAACTACTCCCGTCCCCACTGCGATCATACCAACAGCAGTTATTCCTACAGCCAGCTTCCCGACCCAGACTTACCCGATCGCTTCGTCAACGCCGTACCCTTAGGCGGTATGTAGAACTGAGATATGGACGATAACAAACACAAACCACAGAAAATCAAGCAGATCTTCAGGATACTGCTGGTTGTGTTTGTGCTGCTTGGCATTTTAGGCCCGGACCCGGTTGTTTCTGTGCCCCTTCCATCGCAAGGTCCCAACCGGATTGTGGTTCTGGATGTGGATTTCACAACCTATGAATGGTGGCTGCTTTCATGGAAAACGTCTCAGGTGGTTTGTCAGGTATATGTGGAGCACGAATCCTGGCCTGATGACAGTGAGATTCAATATTACTGCGGCAGCCAGATCCTTACACAATGGCGTAATACCAGTGCGTGCACTTACGATGAGGTAATCACCAATCCACAGCAGTGCCCCGGATTGTATCTGCATCTTGCCAACACCACACCATCCAGCCGCAAGGTTGAAGTGAACTTACCCCCTGCGGAGGTGTTTGTTTCCATTTCGGGATGTGATAGGCAACCGCCCCAAACGCACTGCAGCAGTTTGCCATACCTGCGTATGGAAGCGGTTGAGCCCCTCCCCAACGAACAAATCATTCAAATTCAGGGAACTTTAAACGGCGTTCCATTCAGTTGTCCTGGCGGAATTTGCGATCTGCCGCTTTCTCCAACAGGTATGAATGGGGTAAAGGTAGTCTTTTGGGCGGAGTCCAGTTATGGAGATGCCAGCGAGCAATATGAAGCCCAGGTCAGGGTAATCCCCTGGGGTGATTTTGCCAACCCCGACACTGCTCCAGCTGACACCCCGACCTATTATGTCGATGTGCTCAGTTCTCAATGGAAGGGAGAAATGCTTTCGTCCTGTTCTGCAATCTGGCAGGCTTTTACGCCGGTTGAAGGTTCGCCGGATTGGCTGCGAACTCCCGAATTGGAAGAGGAACTGATTTCTTTGCGGGAATACTATCTGCTGGCAGGTTTGCTTATCCGGCAGGGTGCAGTTGATGCAAGCGCCTGCCCTAATGGGGGATTGGAAGACAACGGTGCAGCCAACGTCTGCGGGATGGAATTGGCACAGCCTTATGTAGACATGTGGCAGAACCAGTTCGATTCGGAGATTCTGCGGGTTGCCAACGATACCGGGGTGCCCGCCCAGCTGATGAAGAACATTTTCAGTATGGAAAGCCAATTCTGGCCGGGTATATATAACCGGGTTCAAGAAGCGGGTTTAGGGCATTTAAGCGACCTGGGCGCTGATACCGTTTTGCTGTGGAATCCCAGTTTCTTTACCCAGTTCTGCCCCCTGGTACTTTCAGAAGAGACCTGCCAGCGCGGTTTTGGAAACCTGGACCTGGCCCAGCAGGAAATGCTGCGGGGCGCTTTGATCCAAAAAGTCAACGCTTCCTGTGTGGATTGCCCGGTTGGTATAGACCTGACCCAGGCAAACTTCAGCATCAGTATCTTTGCCCGCAGTATTCTGGCAAATTGTGAACAGGTTGGGCAAATTATGTACAACACAACCGGGAAATCTGCTGGGCAGGTTGCCAGTTATGAAGATCTTTGGAAATTTACACTGCTTAATTACAACGCGGGTTCAGGTTGTTTGGCAGGTGCAGTCCAACGTACGGTGAATAACCGCCAACCAGTCACCTGGGTGAATATCGTCCAAAATCTGGATTACAACTGTTTTGGTGGGGTGGCATATGCTGATGATATTGCCAATATGCCGATCAATCCTGTTCCTAACGTCGGGGATTTGCTGTCCACAGCCAATCCATTGGTAGTACAGTCCACGCCCACACAACAGCCGACCTTTGCTCCAACGGCAACGCCTTCTACTGCCAACACCCCAATGCCCAGCGCTACGCCAAGACCAACGGCTACGCCGCCGCAATACCCGATTGCGACACAAA
>CAYVWM010000024.1:0-22613 GCA_964455505.1 uncultured Anaerolineaceae bacterium | reverse complement strand
ATTATTGCAGATTAGTTTGCGACCTGAATTTTGATTGCGAGCGAGTAGTCATTGCCGTAACCAAACCGGGCGCCTAAGGGGTCTGAAATCATCCAGTATGCCATGTAGGTTCCTTCTGTAACTGGCGCTTTGATCGGAACGGAAATCTCTACAACATCACCAGGTTTCACTTCCTTGGTAATATCGCCATTACCGCCAATCTTGTCCCCTCCGACGAAGATCACATCAAAATCGATAGTCCAGGGGCATGTGCCGATGTTCTTGACTTTCCAGGTTTTGGTAAAGGTAGCGCCAGGCTTTACAATGGAATCTGGAGGATAGTTTACATCTCCCCAATATTCCATCTGGTAACAGGATTGCCCCGCCGGGACAACCGGTGCCTGAACAGCAACTGTGGGGGTAGCAGCGCTAACCTGGGCAGTCGGGGCAGGCATAGTTGGCGTAGGATAAGGGGTGTAGGTGGGCATCGGCGTCCAGGTTGGCTGGTTACTGAGTTCATCTACTTTTGCAACAAGAGTCTGTATGGACTGTGCCGTGGCTGCGGCTTGTTGGGTGTAGGCTACACGTTGCGCGATCTCTTCTGGTGAGGGGGTGGGTGTCCCAGCAGGTTGACAGGCAGTCAATACCAGGATTGTGGTCAACATAAGCGCAAAGGCTGCCATCCATTGATTTGTCTTTTTTGTTTTCATAGCTTCTCCTAAATTCATTCCAATAGCTATCGGTTTTCTAATTGAATGCTGTCATTATAACGTATTCTTGCATGTCTTTTTCAAAATGGGTTCAGTGCAAGAAAAGTAAAAAGGGGAGCAATGACTTATTTTACTTTGATGCTGACAGAAAAACTGCTCTTTCCATCAGAACCGGTGCCAAACCTGTTTCCTCCCTGGTCGGCAAAAATCCAATACCCGGTATAGGTTCCAGTTTCCTTTGGGGCTTTCATTGGGATGCTGATTTCAATTGTTCCACCGGGTTGAACCGCAGCGGGAAAGTCTAACACTGCCGGGGCGCTCATTTGGTCGCCATCTATAAAAAAGATGTCAAACTCAGTCGTCCAGGCACAGATTCCGGTATTCTGGAATTTCCAGGTCTTGGTGAAAGTTTCCTCAGATTTAATCTCAGTGCCAGCTGGAATGGTGACGTCGCTGACCAGGATTGCTTGCAAGCACAACTTTTGCGGCGTGTTGGTTGCCGTCGGCTGAGGGGCTATGTAAACTGTGGTCGGTGCTGCCTGTGTAGGCTGAACAGAAATTGTTGGACTCGGCAGGGGCGTGTTTGTTGGAGCCGTTGTGGGGGTGCTGGTTGGGAGGCTTTGCAGGGTCTGCTCGGCTGTTAAGGTCTCCAGCATATCCATTGCAGATTTAGCTTGCATTGTGGCTGCAACACTGGTAGCGATGACTATTTCCGGGCTGGTTGGAACCACCTGGGGTTGGCAAGCCCAAAGAATACCTGCGCACAGTATCAGGATGCCGATCTTTGTCCATAATCCGGGTAGGACTTGTGTTTTCATGAAATACTCCTTTCGGATCAGTAAATCAATCCGGTTTTCATCCTACACCATACCAAAAACAGTGTCAACAGCTGAAATTCCCGCATCAATTTGGACATTTACCCGGTTTTTAGTTTAGGAAACAGTAATTAATTTTCTGATTTCCCAACGGCAGAACACAGCCTGCAGATTTATGGATAGATAAAAATATACCAAATGTGCAAGGCAAGACAAAAAAGCCGCCCTGAAGAAGGGCGGCTGATGGAGAAAAGTGTGTTATTTCTCGGAAAGAATTGCCAGACCGGGCAGTTCCAAGCCCTCGAGCATTTCCAGAGAGGCGCCGCCGCCGGTGGAAATGTGGGTGATCTTCTCGCTCAGACCGGATTGATTGATGGCGGCCACGGAGTCGCCACCGCCAATGATGCTGACCGCAGGGCTTTCGGCCACTTCGCGGGCGACTGCAAAAGTGCCCTGTGCAAAGCGTGGGAACTCAAACACACCCATCGGTCCGTTCCAAACTACTGTGCCAGCAGAGGCGATTTCTGCACCGAATGCTTTGACTGACTCTGGACCAATATCCAGAACACGCCAACCGGCGGGCACATCCCCAAGGGGTATGGTTTGCATCTGGGCTTCGGCATCAAAAGCATCGGCCAGAACCAGGTCCAAAGGCAAAACCAGCTTGTCGGCGGATTTTTCAAGCAAACCTTTGGCAACATCAAGCACTTCGGCTTCTACCAAAGAGTCAGCCATTTCATAACCTTTGGCGCGCAAGAAGGTGTTGGCCATTCCACCGCCAATCAGAATCTTGTCCGCTTTGGTCAGCAGGTTTTCAATCACGCCGATCTTGTCGCTGATTTTTGCTCCACCAAGAATTGCCACAAACGGCCGAACGGGGTCAGCAATGGCGTTACCAAGATATTGGATTTCCTTTTGCATCAGGAACCCAGCGGCAGACGGAAGATATTCAGCAACGCCCGCTGTGGATGCATGTGCACGGTGGGCTGAACCAAAGGCATCGTTGACATACAGGTCAGCCAGCGCAGCCAACCCTTTTGCCATTTCGGGATTGTTCTTGGTCTCTTCGGGATGGAAACGCGTGTTTTCCAATACCAGCACCTCGCCCGGCTTCAATTCGGCAGACGCAGCTTCGGCAACTGGTCCAACACAATCTTCAGCAAATTTGACCGGTGCTTCAATTAAGGTGGCAAGGTGGTCGGCAACGGGTTTCATACTGAACACAGGGTCCGGGCCATTTTTGGGGCGGCCGAGATGCGAACAAAGCAATACTGCAGCCCCATGCTCAAGCAGATAATTGATAGTGGGCAGTGCAGAGGTGATGCGGGTGTCATCTTTAACAACACCTTCTTTGATTGGCACATTAAAATCCACCCGTACAAGCACCTTCTTGCCCTGCACGTCCAGGTCGGTAACCATTTTTTTATTAAACATTTTCCTTCTCCTTATATTAAGAACAGTACACTATCCTGTTTGGAAAAACAGCATAGTGTACTGACATGTTTTGAAACCTATGCCAAATTACAGCGATTTGGCTACCATCTTTGCCAGGTCGGCAGTCCTGCAGGAGTAACCCCATTCATTGTCGTACCAGGTCACAACCTTGATGAGATTGCCACCCATGACCATGTTATTGGGGAGGTCCACAATGGATGAGCGTGGGTCGCCCTTGAAGTCCATGGACACCAACGGCATGTGATATTCACCGGTGGTGTAACCAAGAATACCCTTCAGTGGTCCTTCAGCAGCTTCAACGAAAGCAGCATTGAGTTCTTCCTTGGTGGTCGGTTTCTCAATTGTTGCCACGAAGTCAACGATCGAAACTGTTGGGGTTGGGACGCGCAGAGAATAGCCGTCAAACTTGCCCTTCAGGTCGGGAATGACCAACGCAACTGCCTTAGCAGCACCGGTTGTAGTGGGGATGATATTCAGGCCAGCAGAGCGTGAACGGCGCATTTCCTTCTTATGACCCTGATCCAGGATGACCTGGTCGTTGGTGTAGGAATGGATGGTGGTCATGACCGCATTCAAAATGGTGTATTTGTCATGGACAACCTTGGCAGCCGGGGCAAGACAGTTGGTCGTGCAGGATGCATTTGAAATGATGTGGTGTTGGGCGGGATCGTATTGTTCGTCATTTACACCCAAAACCAGTGTCAGGTCTTCACCCTTCGCAGGAGCAGAGATAATAACCTTTTTAGCACCAGCCCTCAAAATGTGGGCGTCAGCGCCAACCTTACCGGTGGCTTCATCCGTTCTGGCCTGGGTAAAGATGCCAGTGGATTCAATAACAACATCTACGCCCAGATCCTTCCAGGGAAGATTGCCGGGATCTCTTTCACCCAGCACTTTGACGGTGTGACCATTGACTACCAGATTACCTTCAACGACCTCAACTGAGCCGTCAAAGATGCCGTAGTTCGAGTCGTACTTGAAAAGATGTGCATTGGTTTTGGCATCGAACAGGTCGTTGATCGCTACAACTTCAAGATCATCTCCTGCCCTTTCCATGATGGCTTTCAGAACCTGACGGCCAATCCGACCAAATCCGTTTATACCTACTTTTGTCTTCATTTAGAAACCTCCGTGACTTGTTGGATAATGTTAATTAATTTTACCACCTTACTGGTCCAATTTGTCAGTAATAATGGATGAATTACCATTTTTGTGGGCATTTGCCCATTATCAGGACAAAGGTCCTGTACGTTCTTCGAAAAGGTTCACAAGCGCGCGCGCTAATTTTTTCGAGTCATGCCGCCAGGGAACGACTTCATCGACAAGATCTGCTTCGTAAACCCGATAGTTTTCATGCAAGGTTTGATCTGCCACCACCCAATCCACGTCATGGGTCAGTTTCCCTTTGAAATTTCGGTTACAAACAATGGTATCAAAAATGTCCCTGCCGATGTGACGCTCGATGACATGTAAATGGTCAGATGCATTGTAGCCGTCGGTTTCTCCGCGCTGTGTGGCTACATTGCACACAAAATAGGTTTGTGCCCGGCTTGCTTCGATAGCATCCGTCAACTCTGAAACCAACAAATTCGGAAGCAGGCTGGTAAAAAGACTGCCAGGACCCAGCACGATCAAATCTGCAGAAAGAATGGCTGAAATGGCTGGTGGATAGGCGGGGGTGTTGGCCGGATCAAGCCAAACCCGCATAATTTTTCCTGGCGTTTCGGTTATTTCAGACTCGCCGCTCACCTGGATCAATCCTTGATCATCTGGTGATTGCAGTTCACCAATCAATTCCACCGTGTTCAAAGTGGCTGGGAGAACCTGGCCATAAATGGAAAGAACCCTGCCGGACTCGGCCACGGCTTCTTCAAAACTGCCTGTGATTTCGCTGAGAGCGGTGATGAACAAGTTACCCAGGGAATGGCCTTCCAAACCCGCCCCGGTCTTAAACCGATATTGGAAAACCTGTGATAGCAAAGCCTCGTCACTGCTTAATGCTGAGAGGCAATTGCGGATATCTCCGGGTGGCAAAACGCCAAGATTGCGGCGTAATTCGCCAGAGGAACCGCCATTGTCTGAGACGGTTACGATAGCGGTAATGTTATGGGTGTATTCCTTTAAACCGCGCAGAAGAGATGCCAGACCATGTCCGCCGCCTATGACGACCACCCGCATGCCTTTTTCCCGCTGGCGATAACGATGAATGGTATCCAACAGCGGCTTGCCGTTTTTCTCAAAGGGTTTAAGTAGGGCTCGATTTGCACCCCAGATACCGAGGAAGATAATTCCGACACCTATCCCACCAAAAATTACAAATCGTAAGGGGCGATTTAACCAGCGCAGGGAGAGAAAAGCCAGGATGGGCAGCAATACAGGCGCACTTGCGGTGCGATAATAATCCAGAACAATAACAGCAATTCCAAGCCCTAAAAGCATGGCGCCGATAATGGTTAAAATAACCCACCGTTTGTAACCTGTGCCTGGTAAAAGCCAGCGCGCCCCCTGGAGGAATTTTTTCCATGTACGTGCAAACCAACGTGTTTGCTTTTCGGATTTATCCATCAATTCGATGATAGCAGGGATTCAGCCCACCGTCAACTTTTCCACCAGGAGACCCGGAACAAACTGACCACTTAAAACGTTAAATTGACATAATTGTTCAAACAAATTAAACTTGATCGATAGTTATTATCTGATCGGAAAACCCAAGGAGGTTTTATGTCGGATCAAAAAAATCAAATCACAATGCGTTCAGGGCCTATAACAGGACTGACCTATTTTATCGAAAAAGAGGAAGTTACGTTGGGGAGGGATGCGGCGAATGATCTCCCTATTCCCGATCCTGAAATTTCAAGGCGGCATGCCCATTTCTTGCTCAAACCGGAAGGCGTTTATATTGAAGACCAAGGTTCTACCAACGGCACCTTCGTAAATGGTTCACGCATCGCCGCCCCTCATCTTTTGAAGCATGGCGATTTGATCACCCTGGCGGAGAAAACCGTGATGAGCTTTGAGGTTAAACAGCAAACCACGGAACCAACCCCGGTTGCAATCTCTTCGGAACCAAGCAGCGAAGCGGTGTACTCACCGGAGATGGCAGAGCAGGAAACCATGGTGCAGCCAGAGCCGGTTTATGAATCTGTTCAAGCTCCTTTACCTCAACAACCCCTGGCTCCTGCTCCAGAATTCACACAACCCAAGAAGAAGATGGGTTGGTGCTTAATTGTCCTGATCATCCTGTTGATTTGTGTGCTGATTGTCGGCCTGGTGTTGACCTTCATGCCAGCAAGTTGGTGGTGTGCTCTCACCTTTAACCAACTGCCAGGCTGCCCTATCTACTAAATACCCTTGTTGGTGAATAATCGATACAGCCCGCTCATAGCGGGCTGTATCTATCAGATAAGCCTTTTATTTCTTGTGGGTGGCTATTACAGTGCATCTCTGACAGGGGTTTAAATGGCATTTTATTCGTTGAGAGAGTATAATTAAAAAATTATGAATACCTCGAAAAATTACTCTAAAGAGGTCGGACAGACACTATGACGGAAGAGAATCAAGTTCCGGAATCCCTGGAAGATAACAATACAGGTAACTTACAGCAAGTAGATATAGACGGTCAGATGCGTTCTGCGTATCTGGATTACGCAATGAGCGTTATTGTAGCTCGGGCACTGCCTGATGTTCGGGATGGCTTAAAACCGGTTCACCGGCGCATTTTATATGCCATGCAGGATTTGGGTATCCGCTCAAATACAGCCTATAAGAAGTCAGCCAGGATTGTCGGCGAAGTGCTGGGAAAGTACCATCCTCACGGCGACTCAGCGGTATACGAATCAATGGCACGCATGGCTCAGGACTTTTCGTTGCGTTACATGCTGGTCGATGGGCAAGGCAATTTTGGTTCAATCGATGGCGACTCCCCTGCTGCAATGCGTTACACAGAAGCACGATTGGCAAAGACTGCTGAAGAATTGCTGTTGGACCTGGACAAAGAAACGGTTGAGTTTGTTGATAATTTTGATGGCTCCTTGCAGGAGCCGGAAGTATTGCCTGCAAAACTCCCTAACCTTTTGATGAATGGGTCGAATGGGATTGCGGTCGGGATGGCTACGAATATCCCTCCGCATAATCTGCGTGAATTGGTTGGTGCACTGAACCTGCTCATCGATCGCTTTGAAGAAGCCGACGACGTCAGTGTTGAAGAATTAATGCATTTTCTGCCTGGTCCGGATTTCCCTACCGGTGGAATCATTGTGGGTGATGAGGGGATTCGCCAGGCCTACAGCACTGGCAGAGGGCGCCTTATCATGCGCGGCAAAGCCTTGATTGAGGAAAATAAAGCGGGGCGGTTCTCCATCACTATCACCGAGATTCCATACCAGGTTAACAAAACCACGCTTATTGAGAGAATAGCTGAGTTGGTTCGGGATGGACGGCTTGATTCCATCTCAGACATGCGGGATGAATCGGACCGCACAGGAATGCGGATTCTGATTGAGTTGAAACGCGGGACACAACCGCGCAAAGTTCTCAATCAACTTTATAAATATACTCCCCTTCAATCTACATTTGGCGTACAGCTTCTGGCATTGGTTGATGGGGAACCGCGCATGCTCACGCTCAAAAAAGCGTTGGTTCATTATATTGAGCACAGACAGGTTGTTATTACCCGCCGCACGCTGTATGAACTGGATAAGGCGAAAAAACGCGCCCACATTTTGGATGGACTTCTGATCGCACTGGCAAACCTTGATGCCGTGATCAAAACTATCCGTGAGTCCCGCGATGCAGAGGTTGCCAAGACCAGCTTGATGGAAAAATTCCAGCTTACAGACGTCCAGGCGCAGGCTATTCTGGACATGCAGCTGCGCAGGCTGGCAGCCCTTGAACAGCAAAAAATTGAAGAAGAACACCGTCAGATTATGCAGCTAATTTCCGAATTGGAAGATTTGCTTGGCAGCCGTCAAAAAATCCTTGAGGTCATCAGAACAGATCTAAACGAAGTTGCACAAAAGTATGGTGATGAGCGCCGTACGTATATCGCACCTGATCTGGACCTTGACCTTTCTGATGAAGCACTGGTGCAGGATGAACCCGTTTTTGTTTCGGTTACCCAACGGGGATACATCAAACGCGTATCAGACAGTGCCTACCGTTCCCAAGGCAGGGGGGGGAGAGGCGTTTTAGGACAAACCATGCGGGGAGAGGATGAAGTTTTGTTCTTCCTGCGTTGTAATACACTGGGCACCTTGCTATTCTTTACAGACAAGGGCAAAGTGTATTCTGAGCGGGTTTTTGAACTGCCAGACGAAAGTCGTCAGGGGCGTGGAATTCCCTTGGTCAATTTGATTAACCTTGAACCCAATGAAAACATTACCGCGCTGGTGGCTGTGAAAGATTTTAGCAAGGCTAAATATTGCAGTATGGCAACCCGCAAAGGGCGTGTAAAACGGATTGCCTTAAGTGAATTTGAAAATGTTCGACCTTCAGGTTTGATTGCGATCAAACTTGATGAAGGGGATGCCTTAGGCTGGGTTTGCCTCACCAGCGGTCAGGATGATCTCATCCTGGTGACCCGAAAAGGCAGAGCATTACGCTTTCATGAAGACCAGGTCCGTCCAACAGGCCGAACAACCATGGGCGTTACGGGAATGAAATTACGGGCGGATGAACTGACTGCCATGGATGTAGTAGAGCCTGATGGATATCTGCTCGTGCTTACAGAGCATGGTTATGGTAAACGGACTAAGCTGGAAGAATACATCCCGAAAACACGGGGTACCTTAGGGGTGACAACGATCAGTCAACCCGCCCGGTCACAGCTGGGAGACCTTGCCCAAGCCCGCGTTGTAAATGAAAACGATGAAGTTACCCTGATTTCCAGCGGGGGGATTGTCTTGCGGATTAATGCAGCCTCAATATCGGTGCAGGGTCGGGCAACCCAGGGTGTGAAGGTCATGGATTTGGGCCAGGGTGACACGCTTGCGGCAGTAGCGCGCATTCCACCTGAACCAATAATTGCTGCTGAAAGCGATCAAATTGAAATTTCACCCGAGTAGATCTTTTGTACCTTTCCAGAGCGATCTTCAACAATAAGCGCGCTTTCATTATCAACACCCACAATGCGAACCTGCAGAGGTTCGCATTGTGTTTGGTCCAACCGTACCCATTCCCCCTTGAGCGCCAGGTTTGTGTTCCAGGTTTGCATAAAAGCCTCTTTACACAGGTTGCGCCGCAACGCTTGCATGCGATCAAGCAAAAGCCCAAGCAAGTAAATTGGCTCCATGCGCTCATCAGTTAAGGCGTCCAGGCTGATGGCAGGAAATCTCAGTAATTCAGACGCTGGCAGGCCTTCCTCTGCGAGATTAACACCCATTCCGAGTGCGATAGCGCAGGGTGATCCGCCTTCCCAAACGGTTTCTGCCAGGGTGCCAGCAATCTTTCTGTTGTGGATCAGGACGTCATTTGGCCATTTAGCTGCTGCCTGAATAGCATAGCCTTGTTCCAGCACTTGGATTAGAGCCAGGCAGCTCAGCGCAGTGAAACGCGAGATGCAGCTCTTTTCCTCAGGGGTTGGGCGAATGAGCAGGCTGAATGTGAGGGAAGCGCCTGGTTTAGAGTACCACTGCCGGCCTGCTCTACCGCGCCCGTTGGTCTGAGCGTCTGCAAGAATGACGGTGCCATCAGGCGCGCCATTTTCTGCTAATTCCAGGCAAACATCGTTGGTGGAACTGGTTGAGGATAAGTGAATGAGGGAAAATCCCTGTGGGATATGGATCGCTGCATCCATGGAAAAGGTCAGTTTGCTTGAAGTCCTGGATTGCGGGGTATCGAAAAACAAACGCGTGAGCCTTCTTTACAGGTCTCATCGACCCAGATTTTGCCTCCATGTGCATCAACAATGGAGCGGCACAAGTACAACCCGAGCCCGGTGCCCTTGGTTTTTTTAGCCGCTTCTTCAGAACGGTAAAAACGGTCAAAAACAAAGGGGATATCGCGGGGGTCAAAGCCCTCTCCCTGGTCGCTCACACAAATCATAATGTCACGCTGGCGTAATTTTCCGCTTATGCGCACTTCACCCCCGGGTGAATACTTGATGGCATTGCCGATCAGGTTGGAAAGCACCTGTCGGATACGGGATTCATCTGCTACTACCGCGGGCAAGTCATCAGGCAAGTCAATGGTGAATTGGTGGCTGCTGGATTGCACAGAAAACCGATTAACCAACTGACGTGCGATTTCTTTAATCGAAAATTCTGACTTCTGCAGTTGTATCCCACCTGCCTGCAGCCGGGTAGCATCAAGCAGATCTTCAACCATTTCTGTCAGGTGATCGGCTTCTTCTTCAATCACTGCCAGACTGTCTTCAACAATTTCCCGATCCCATTCCACATCGTCCCGGCGCAAGGTGCTTACATAGCCTTTTATGAGTGCGATTGGGGTCTTAAGTTCGTGGCTGACCACAGAGATAAAACTGGTTTTCATTTCCTCAGCGGTTCGAAACCGGGTAATATCCCTTACCGATGCAATGATGTTGAGAAGTTTATTATTGGCTGAATAAAGAGGGCCGTACGTGATTCCGACCGGAAGCGGTTGGGAGATCCCGTGTCGCTGCAAATCCCCTTCCAGGTACAGGTGGTTACCCTGGTTACCGGGGGCAATCTCGGCGAACGCTTTTGTGAAGGGCGTGCCCAAAGGAGGTTTTGCCCATCTAAAGATTTCATCCACATGCTTGCCGATACATTCCGCTTCAGGGATGTTGAGGAGGCGCTCCAGGGCTGTGTTGATTCGTTCGACCGTGAGATCTGGCGTAAGGATCAGGATGCCGTCGGCAACGGAATCCAACAGGGCTTCCATCCGCAAGGTCTGGTTGCGGGTTTCCTGATACAAGCGGGCATTGCGTACTGCAATGGCTGCCTGGTTGGCAAAACTGCTCAAAAGAATGCGATCATTAGTGGAAAAAGATCCGCGGTAATTGCGGAAAACATAAATTTGTCCAATAACCTGCTTTTGGAAAACCATCATGATGCCTACCCCTGTTATCATCCCCATGCTGATTTCATTCAACATCCGGTTAATTTCAGGGATATAGACTTCTTCCTGACCCTCATTTGGAGGCAGGGATTGCATCCAGCGTTCCAAATAATTCAATAAGGCTTCAGGTATGCCTTCGTGGACAGACATACGCCAGGTACTGTGTTCATCCTGAAGGGCAATAAAACCTGCATGTCCGGTAAGCATTTCTACAGAGATGCGCAGAATGCGGGTGAGCAGTGCATCCAGATCCAGCTCTTCCGTCATCGCCCTGGAAATTTCCAGAAGGTAATCTCTCTGCCGAACGCGATAATCAGGTAACATGGCTTAATTGTATCCCAATAAAAAGACAAGGCGCAACCGTTCGGGCAGCACCTTGTCTTTGTGCGGTCAGTCTATATCATTTGATGATTTTTTTCGGCTATGGTGACGGCCTCATCAAAAATCATCAAGGCTTCATCTACCTCAGTTTTGCTGGTTGAGAGCGGCGGTGTGATCCGGATGACACTTTTTCCGCAGCCAAGGGTGAGCAAACCTCGTTGAAAAGCGTTGTCCACAACCTCATCGCGGAGTTTTTCAGCAGGCTGCTTGCTTTCCTGATTTTCGACAAATTCAACACCGAGCATAAAACCCATGCCGCGTACATCCCCTATACTGGGATGCTTTGCCTGCAGTTCTTCCAGGGCTTCCTTTGTGTAGGCACCGACTACACGGGTGTTTTCCAGGTATTGTTCCTCGATTAGCTTAATGGTGGCCAGTGAGGCTGCACAGGAAATGGGATTTCCTCCATAAGTATTGCCATGAGACCCCTTAGGCCAGTCCATCACTTCTTTTTTGGTGATCATGGCACCCAATGGCATACCTGAAGCGATACCTTTGGCTGAAAGAACAATATCGGGTTCGACGCCATAGTTTTCGATTGCCCACCACTTTCCAGTTCTGCCCATACCGGACTGGACTTCATCTGCGATCAGTAAAATTCCATATTTATCGCACAGTTCACGCAGTGCCGGGAAAAAGTCATCAGGCGGGAAAATATAACCACCTTCTCCCTGGACAGGTTCCAAAATGATCCCTGCCACATCGTCTCCCGGTACAAGGCGATTAAGAATTTCGTGCTCAATGTATGCAACTACAGTTTCTCCCTGTCCCATGCCAGGTTTTGGCGCCAGTATAGGACGGTAAGGATTTGGGAATGGTGCATGAACCACCCCATTCATCAGTGGAAAAAAGCCGCCTTTGTACATTGCCTTGCTGGCAGTCAGGGATACCGAACCGAGTGTGCGCCCGTGAAACGCGCCTAAAAAGCCTATAAATTGCGTACGGCCTGTGTGATAACGGGC
Source organism: uncultured Anaerolineaceae bacterium (assembly GCA_964455505.1). Taxonomy (GTDB): domain Bacteria; phylum Chloroflexota; class Anaerolineae; order Anaerolineales; family Anaerolineaceae; genus Mesolinea. Next base: position 10,274 of record CAYVWM010000024.1, on the reverse strand, counting down.
AAGTTTAATTGCAGCTTCAACACTCTCCGTTCCAGAATTGGTCATGAAACATCCCGAAGGACCTTCCCAGGGTGCGATTTCGTTAAGTTTTTCCGCAAGCCTGATCCAGTTCTCGTGGTAAAAGTCAGAAGAAATATGAATAAATTGACCAGCCTGATCCTGTATGGCTTTGACGACGGCAGGATTGCTGTGTCCAGTAGAAGCGACTGCTATGCCCGCTTCAAAATCCAGGAAGCGGTTGCCGTCAACGTCCCAAACCTCGGTACCACTGCCGTGATCCATCACGAAAGGGTATCCGCGTGGGTATGATGGTGAAATGACTTCTTGGTCGCGCTCAATAAAGCGGCGGGCTTTGGGTCCTGGTAAATTCAGGATATCCATGTTTCCTCCTATGACTTGTTGTTAAAATCAAAAACCAACCACCGGTGAGCTTGGGTTGGTTTTCAGTGTCTCATGCACCCATTGTATCACAAAAGGTACCTATTACACTTAGATGAAACGGCATTTTGGATTGGCTGATAAACAAGCCTGGTTTTGTTGACGATCAGGTTCCTCGCATACAAGAGAATTCCACGTTAGATCAGAGTTGCAGCGAAAGACCTTGCAAGTGTTCAAGCATGGGGAAGTTCGTCATGGTCATGGTCAGGGGAGTGATCGAAATCAAACCCTGTTTTAGGGCGCCAAAGTCTGTGCCATCTTCAATAATGCCGGAGGGAGGATCGCCGCCGATCCAGTAGTAAGGTCGGCCGCGGGGATCCAGGCGTTTTTCTAAAATATCGTTATAGATTCTGGTTCCCTGCCGGGTGAACATAATCCCTGTGTAATTACCATCCGGCAAGTAAGGTAAATTGATATTGAAAATTGGAGCCGGCAGTTTTCCGTCCTGAATTGCGTATAGTTTTTCTATGATGCTTACGGCTGCTTCAGCGGCTGTGCGGTAATCCAGCAAACCCTGATGGTGCTCGGGGGCATCCAGAGAAATTGCAAATCCGGGTTTAGACCAAATGGAAGCTTCCATGGCTGCAGTCACTGTGCCTGAGTAGGTGACATCCAGGCTGATGTTGGCGTTGGGGTTGATGCCGCTGACAACAAGATCAAACTGGGTTTCAAGCGCACCCATTAATGCCAGGGCAACACAGTCTGAGGGCGAGCCGTCTGATTTCCAGGCGTCGGTTCCATCTGCCAACTGGGTTTGAGAAAGGCGCAGCGGCCTGTGCAATGTTTTCACGTGGCCTGAAGCTGACCAGTTGTGATCGGGAGCCAAGACTGTTACTTCTGCCTCGAGTGTACGCAGAGCTTGGACAAGGGCCAGCAAACCTGGGGCGGTTACGCCGTCATCATTGGTTACCAAAATGTGAGTTTGCTTATTCATATTCATTAATGGCGTTTCCTTTTCTTGCGTTTATCGCCTTGTGGTTGGGTCCTGGTAGATTCCGACGAAATAGCTGTAGTGCTATCCGATATACTGGAACCTGCCAGCGCATTCTGGTAATCTTTGGGCAGGGTTGGGCGGAAGCGGAACATTTTACTGATTACGGTTTGGCGAACTTCAGAAAGCAGCTCAGCAAACATCGTCGTGGCCTGAGATTTATACTGCACAAGCGGATCGCGCTGAGCATAGGATTCCATGCTGATTGAAACACGCAGCGCTTCCATGCGGGTGAGGTAATCTACCCAGGTTTCCGTGATGGTGCCCAAAAGCAGTTGGCGGTAAATTCGGTTTTGTGTGAGTTCACCCAACACCTGGATTATGGGTGTTTTCTGTTCTTCAGGTATCTGTTCTATAGGCAGGGGAGCAACCTGATCAAATACTTCTTGTCCGAGTCGATCAACCAGTGCATCCTGCGATTTTCCCGGCAGGTTTGAAAGCGTATAGGTATTCTCTTTCAGGTGCTGCCATTCGGCTTCGCCAAAGATTCGCAGGAAGTATGCCTGCGCTTCTTCAAGATGAGATAAGACGCTTGCAGTGAATTGCGAGTGGGCATTCTTTTCGAGGTCTTTTGCCAGTGCAAAGATGTAGGACATCCGGGTTGCGGATGCCAACTTTCTGCGGTGAGATTTGTTATCGAAGGTTATGCGGGTTCCCTGCGTAGTCAGCTGCAGCAGCCTGAGCAGGGCGTCTGTGTTGTCAAGCGCAGCACTTAGCGTATCTTTATTGGCTGAAAGGTCGCGGGCAATCTCTCCGTCTGTGCCCAGCAAGCGCTGGCTTCGGCGCTCTGTCATCGTAGTGACCTGGTCCATGATCTGCCGACTTACATCCGCCCACGGTTGAACGGCAAGATCGGTGGCCTTGAGATTCCAATTCTCATTAAAGCGGCGTTCCAAGGTAAGCAGAGTGCGGCGGACTATTTGCAGAGTCAGACTGGTTCGGAGAGCGTCCCGCAGGGGATTTTTCATGCTCAGAGGATCTTCCATCAGAGATTTTTGCTGGGCTGGTGCTAAGCGAATGGGAACCTGGATGAGGGCAGTCAATTCAGATTGCAGGTCATTATGCTCTGTGTCGCTGAAGGTCTCTATATAGGCATCGAGCGCCTCACTGCGTTCGGACATCTGTTCTTTCAAAATCTGCTCAGATCGGTTGAGCAAGGTTTCTACGTTGGAGAGTATATGGGTGTGTTCACCTTCTACGGCCTGTTCGGCAAGATCCAGAATGCTTTCAATCAGTGCTTCTTCATTTTCAGGTGTACCAAGTTTTTCCATTGCCAGGCGGAACGGGAATGATGGGTAATCCCCCCATGGCGAGTTAAATGAAGGTTGAATCTCTTCCAGAAAAGCCAGCAGTTTCCAGGGACCTTCCAGGTCTTCCAATCCGGATTTAACCCGCGGTCCAATTTCGGTTGTGAGCATCTCGGTAACATCTTCGCGCAGGTCCGGCTTATTGAAGATCATGTCGCGCTGGGTGTAGATGCGCTGGCGCTGTGCATTGAGCACATCATCGTATTCAAGCAGGTGCTTGCGCACGTCAAAATTGGCGCCTTCCACCCTTGTTTGTGATTGTTCCACAACCCTGCCTATCAGGTTAACTTCGATGGGCATGTTTTCGTCAATCTTGAAGCGCGATAGCAGTCCTTCCACCTGGCTGCCGCCAAAGAGTCGCATGAGATCGTCTTCAAGCGAGAGAAAGAAACGGGATGAGCCTGGGTCGCCCTGACGGGCAGCACGACCGCGCAGCTGGTTGTCGATTCGGCGTGCTTCATGGCGTTCAGACCCGATTACGTGTAAACCGCCCAATTCCCGGACCTGTTCCATGTTGGCCATATATTCCAGAAAACTCTGGACGGCAATTGCCTGGTCTTCATCCAGGTCACCATTCAGTGCGCGGATGGCATCCAGGCGTTGATCCATATTCATATTGTAGGGGTTGATCTGGGCGACATTGGCCAGAACCTGGTTGACTTCAGCCAGCAGGTTTTCCGGTATCTCACCGCCGAGTTTTATGTCCACACCCCGACCAGCCATGTTGGTGGCGATGGTCACGCCGCCGTAGGCACCTGCCCTGGCAATAATCAGGGATTCCTCCGTGTGTTTGCGGGCATTCAATACCTGATGAGGGACGCCTGCGTCAAAAAGGGGCGCCAGCCGCTGCCAATGGAATGGTTCAAGCCGTAAGGCTTGCAGCAGTAAAGGTTGATTGGACGCATCGCTCAGATCGAGAGTTTCAAGGCCGTATTGGGATCCAAGCTTGCGCAATTCCGGCATGCGCAATTTTGCCAGCGGTTCATTCAACACAGCCAATTCTGGCACAGCAGTGAAATCATCCCCTTTGGGGTTAAATTTGGTCTGCCAGGCCTGACGGATCAAAACGGTTTGCAGAAGCCGCCGGACAAGTTCTGGCGAGAGTCTTTCGGATAGGCGTTCAGAACTTTCGACTGAGGTCGTTCCCACCAACTGCGGGCGGCCTATAACGTGATAGCGGATGATTTCCAGGCTGATAGCGCGCAGTTTACCTTCGGATGTCCGGTAGATGACGTCCGGGTAGTCTTTGCGTTTAAAGTACAGCGGTTTTTTGGCTGGGTCTTCAGGTTTGGTGTAGAAAGTGAATTTGTATCCCTCTTCATCGCGGGTTTCTTCCTGAATCAAACCCGAGTCTGGACGCATAGCACGGTATTCCAAATTGGTGGGAATTGCCAGCACTTCCAGATTGTAAATGCGGAAAAATTCTTCCTGTTCGGTTAATGCTGTTCCGGTCATACCGGCCAATTTTTTGTACATCCGGAAGTAGTTTTGGATGGTAATGGTGGCATGGGTGATGTTCTCAGCCTGGACTTTTACACCTTCTTTGGCTTCAATTGCCTGATGTAGACCGTCAGACCAACGTCTGCCAGGCATCATTCGACCAGTAAACTCATCAACGATGACTACCTCGCCATTCTGAACGATGTAATCTTTATTGCGATGGAACAGGAACTGGGCGCGCAGGCTTTGTTCCAAAAAGCCTAACAGCCTTGCTTGTTCGGGATTGATGTCCTCTGGACGTTCTGGATCAGATAAGGGTTCACCCAACAATTCTTCTACGTGCGCAATACCGATTTCCGTCATGGTGACAGTGCGGTCTTTTTCCTCAACTTCGTAGTCTTCAGGGTTGAGTGCCCGTGCTATCTGGGCCATGCGCACGTAGTTTTCCGAGTCTTCGTGGGACGGGCCTGAAATGATCAGCGGGGTCCGGGCTTCGTCGATGAGGATGTTGTCAACCTCGTCAATAATGGCGTAGTGGTGCCCACGCTGAACACGCTGGTCCCAGCTCATGGTTATATTGTCACGCAGATAATCAAAACCAAATTCGCTGTTTGTTCCATAAGTGATGTCTGCGTTGTAGGCCTCAGAACGCTTGACAGGCCGAAGTTGATTTGTCTCTTCGCGCAGGGAATGCTCATCGGGGTCATAGAGGTATGCCCGCTGGTTGCCTTCGGCGGAATTGGACATTTGCAGTATCCCGACGCTTAAACCGAGGAAGTGATAAATAGCTCCCATCCAGCGTCCGTCGCGGCGGGCGAGATAATCATTGACCGTGATCAGGTGGGCACCCTTGCCTTCAAGCGCATTCAGATACAGCGGTAGCGTTGCTGCCAAAGTTTTGCCTTCGCCCGTACGCAGTTCTGAGATTGCCCCTTCATGCAAATTGATGCCGCAGACCAGTTGGACATCATAATGACGCATCCCCAGCGTGCGCTTGCTGGCCTCCCTGACGCTTGCAAAAACTTCAGGAAGGAGTTGGTCCAGCGTTTCCCCATTTTGCAGTCGCGTTCTAAATTCTTCAGTTTTGGCTTTCAAACTCTGGTCTGATAGTTTTTCAAAAGCAGGTTCCAGATCGTTGATCTTGTCCACGATCGCAACCATGCTGTCTATTTTTTTCTTGTGTGGATCACCTGTAAACAGGTTTGCAATTTTCTTAAACATTCAAAAAGGTATTCCTTTATATCTTGACATTGGGGTAATCCCATACGCCAGCGAAGAGGAATTATAGCATAGCGGCTTCTCTTGTTTCAGGCCTAAGAGGGTTGGTAGATAGGTTTCTGACACAAAATATATGCAGGATATGCAGGAAAAGGAATCCAAAGCGGCGGAATTTTCCGCCGCTTGAAAAAACCGCTGTTACTAAAACTGTTTTATCGCACTAAAGAAATCAGGCGATTAGCAATCCGAACAGGTAACCTGCCAAGGTGCTGAAAATTGCCACAAGAGCGACGTAGGATACTGTTTTCCTACGTTTCATCACGCCATTCAAAACCAATATGGATTGCAGGGAAAGTTCGGGATCCGCCAAAAGGTATGCCAGTAGCGGTCCGCGTGCCATCCCCAAATCCAGAAACATTCTGGCAATAGGCACTTCGACCAGGGTGGGAAAATACATAAATACACCGAAGAGTACGCCTACCAGGTTGGCTAACAGTGTGTTTTTTCCTGCGATGGTGCGCACCCAGCTTTCCGGAATAATTTGTTTGACCATTCCTGCAGCGAAGACGCCGACAATCAGGAGGGGGAAGATTTGTTTGACAAACTTCCAGGTTTCCCAAATCCAATTGATAAGTTCTTCCTTGCTGAAGCTCTTTTTGATAACCAGGAAAATTGCAACCATCAACACGAATTCACCAATCAGGCGGCCGTTGAGACCGATTACGCCGGAGCCCACCTGTTCGAAGGGGGAAGCAAGCAGAATCGTCAGTGCTATCAGGGTGATTGCTGCATAACTCCAGCGATTGAATCCGTTGAAGATGTTCTCAAACCCTTTCCAGGCAATCAGCCCAATCAGCACAAGCATCAGGATTAAGGCTGCACCCTGGTAGGTCAGGTTCAGGCTTGTGAGCAGCCTGCCAAACCCGCTTTCGGGATTGAAGAATGGCACCCTCACAGACGCGTAGACATTGGTCAGCAAACCAACCTGGAGCGTTCCGACAATCAGCATGCCAATTAACAGAACAAACAGAGCCCATACTGCGGGTTTTACTTTTACCGTGTGGTTAAATACGCCGTTTTGTTCCATTTCTAAAACCCGCCGCGATTCTTCTTTACGGAAAATCCAGGACATAAGTATCCCAATGAGGATGCCAAAAATGATTGAGAGAACGAGCCGGGCGATGGCAATGTCGAAACCGATGGCGGCACCTGTATAACTTATGGCCAGAATGTTGATTGCTGGGCCAACAAAAAGAAAAGTAATGGCAGGACCAAGTCCAGCCCCGCGTTTCCAGATTCCAGCGAAGAGCGGGAGAATGGTACAAGAGCAAACCGCCAGAAAAAACCCGCCAATAGCAGCTGCCGGGTAGCTGATCCATTTGGACGCTTTTGGCCCAAGATAACGCGTGATGGCTTCCTTGGGGATCATCGTGCTCATAAAGCCTGCGATGATAAAAGCTGGCACAAGGCAAAGGAGCACATGTGCAGCCAAATAATCCAACAGCCCGGTCAGTCCGGACATGAGCAAGGTACTGATGTAATCAAGAACAGGATTCATAATCCACTTGCCTCTCCTAATACATTCAAATTTACGAATGTAATTAAGCCAAAAAAACAGGCAGATTGAACTGCCTGTTGTTCGATTTAAGCCTTGTTTAACCAGACAGTAATTTCAGCCTCACTGGGAATGCGACCAGCAGAAACCAATTGGTCATTGATAACAAGTCCGGGTGTTGCAAGAATTGGGTACTTCATAATTTCATCCAATTCCATCACATGGTCAAATTCTGCCTGAAGGTCTAAATCTGACACAACTTTGCGGGTTAGTTGTTCGAGCCGTTTGCAGTTTGCGCAGCCTTTCCCCAGTATTTTGATGTTTAACATTGTTACTCCTTGTGGTACTGCGAATTTTTAAGGATTGAGACTTCCCTTTTATCCTTGCAGGATGGACATGGGCAGGGAACCAATGGTTCGAGCTGGAGATCAGCTGCTGTACCGGTGAGGCTTCTACTGGCATCCAGAAGTGGGTAAATCTCTGGATTGCTGATCCTATAAAAGACATTCCAGCCGTCCCGCCGATCCTGTACGAGACCAATTTCGCGCAATACAGCTAACTGCTGCGAGATATAGGCCTGGCGACAACCCAGATGTGCCTCAAGATGGCAAACGCAGTGTTCGCCATCGCGCAAGAGATAAAGAATGGCTAACCTCACAGGGTGGGTAAGCGCTTTGAAAAAGGCGGCCTGGGCTTGGAATGGGCTTTGTTTTGGTTTGTGCGATTCTATCATATTCATAATATTGAATATTTTAATCCTCATCCCCTACGTGTCAAGGTAGATTACGCAAGAAAGAATGAGCTTAGCCACACTTGCGCAGCAAGTGTCTGGGTTTCAGATATTTTTAGAGAAATGATTTTGGAATTTTCTAAAAATTCATTTCAAATATCGGCTCTGTTTTAATGGTTTAATGTATAATACGTGTAATACCAGATTGTCAGGCACTTGGTAACAATTGCTTACAAAAAAGGTCGTCCATCAAGTGCTTTTCAATCTTCCAGTCTACCAATTTAACAACTTAGGAGAGAAATATGAAAAGGAATGCATTAATTGCTATCGTCTTACTGTTTTCAGTAATCCTGGCTGCTTGCGGGCAGCCCGCCGCGACCTCTGAACCCGCAGAGGTAGAAACTGAAGCGCCAGCGGTGGTCGGGGATGTCATTCGCATAGGTGTCAATGAGACCATGACAGGTTGGGGTGCTCCCTACGGGGATATGACCTGGAAAGGTATTCAGTTGGCCAATAAACATAAACCTGAAGTGTTAGGAAAAGAGATCGAACTCATCCTTGTTGACAATAAGAGTGAGAAAAGTGAGTCGGCTCTTGCAGCACAACGATTAGTTGAAACTGAGAAGGTTGTTGCTGTCATTGGCGTAAACTCAAGCTCGATGGCTATGGCTCAGAATGAAGTCCTGGATAAATTAGGTATTCCAGCCATTGGACCAGCCTGCACCAATCCGCTGGTTACTCAAGACAAACCTTATGCTTTCAGAGCGGCTTTTATTGATCCTATTCAGGGTTGGGCTGCGGCAAAGTATGCGACGGAAAAGGTAGGCGCAAAAACTGCAGTGTTGCTGGTGGATATTACCCTGGACTACTGCGTGGGTCTGGCTAACTACTTCCGCTCCAATTTCATCGAAATGACTGGAGATGATCACAGCATTCTCGGATACTTCTCCTTCCAGACTGGAGATCGTGACTTTACTGCCCAATTGACCCAGATTAAGGAGCTCAACCCGGATATCATCTTTGCTCCAAACGAGTACGCCGAAGAGGCTGCCATCTTGCAGCAAGCCAAGCAATTAGGCATTACTGCACCATTCCTTGCTGGGGACTCAGCAGATGTTCCTGAGCTTTTGGAAATTGCCGGAGAAAACGCGGAAGGTTTTGCTTATACTGCACAATTCCATCCTGATGGTTACACACATCCCGAGGCAGTGAAGTTTATCGAAGGATTCCGTGAGGATTATGGCATGGAACCCGAAACCTTTTCTGTTACTGGCTATGATGCCTATATGATATTGATCGATGCCATCGAACGTGCCGGATCTACGGATCCAGATGCCATCAAAGATGCCTTGGCAGCCACAAAATTTGTGGGTGCCCGTGGTGAGACAGTTTTTGATGAAGAAGGAAATGCACTGTTAGGCGTTCCTGTCATTGAAGTCAAAGACGGCAAGAAGACCTTTAGCTACATCGCAACACCGTAAACCTTTTTTTCCATCTTACCTACGGGGGCAGTCTGCCCCCGTAGGTTTTTAAATTTGCAGGACCAAGGGATTACCCACGATGAATTTTCCACTTTTCTTACAATTTTTAATTAACGGAATTGCACTGGGAAGCCTGTATGCCCTGATTGCCATAGGTTACACCATCATTTATGGCGTGGTGGGTCTCATTAATATGGCTCATGGCGAGTTTTTTATGATTGCTGCATTTTTTACAATGTGGGGTGTACTTACGTACAACATCCCCTGGTATTTCAGTTTTTTAATTGCCACTCTCATCACTGTGCTCTTGGGACTTTTTGTAGACAGGGTTGCCTACCGTCCCCTGAGGAAGAAGAAAACCTCCTCTTTTATTGGTGCAATCAGTATTTCTTTTTTGCTGCAGAACATTGTTGTGGTGGTATTTACACCCAGATCTAAGCCGTTTCCCCATCCAGCCTTTTTGGATGAGGTCATCATGCTGGGTGATGTCACTCTGCCAGTAGTAAACATTGCGATTGTCATCGTTTCAGGGCTCTTGTTTCTCATTCTCAGCTATATCGTAACTAAGACAGATATCGGTCGGGCTATGCGCGCTATTGCCAAAGACCAGGAAACAGTGCAGTTGATGGGGGTAAATCCCAATAAGATCATCGCATTTTCTTTCATTCTCAGCACTCTTTTTGCAGCAATCGGTGCTTTTATGTACTGCTCAAAATTCCCGTATGTCGATGCGTTTACGGGTGTCATTCCTGGCCTGAAAGCATTCATTGGAGCCGTGATTGGTGGGATAGGGAGCATTCCTGGTGCATTGGTTGGCGGCTTTCTGTTGGGGCTTGGAGAAATCATGCTTGTGGCTGTCTTTCCCAAGTTAACTGCTTTCAGGGATATCTTTACTTATGTTATTCTGATCTTATTCCTCCTGTTCAGACCTGGAGGCATTTTTAATGTTAAAGTCAGGGAAGAGAAGGTCTGATATGAAACTCCAAACCAAAAATTTCAAGACAATTTTGTCTGTTGTGAGTATTCTCCTGCTCCTCCTTTTATCACTTGTTTTACAGGACCGTCTTGATAGCTACCAGATCAGACTGCTGAATATGTGGGGCATCTATATCAT
>CAYVWM010000023.1:0-22913 GCA_964455505.1 uncultured Anaerolineaceae bacterium | reverse complement strand
TTGCCGTGTTCCTGCGCCAGGTTTCTGAGAAGATGCATCATCGACACTCTTCCCGGCAGGTCCAAAAATGCGGTGGGCTCATCCAGGATCAGCACTTGCGCTTCCTGTGCCAAAGCGCGGGCGATCATCACTTTTTGCCGTTCGCCGTCGCTCAGGGTTTCCAGGTAACGATCTGTCAGCTCCGCGGCGGATACCATCTCAAGCGCTTTTGCAACAATGTGTGCATCGTGTTCGGTCTGAAGGTCAAACAAACCGGTGAAGGGGAACCTGCCCAGCCCGACCAACTCCCGCACTTTCATCATCCCCGCCTGTACCTGCCCGGTAAGCACAATGCTGATCTTTGCTGCCAGTTCCCGGTTAGTATAACTCGCCAAGGCTCTGTCGCAAAGCAAAATCTGACCGCCGAGGGCAGGCTGAAGGCGGGCAAGCGTACGCAGCAGGGTAGACTTTCCCACCCCGTTCGGTCCGACCAAACAAATCAGCTCATTAGGCAGCACCTGCAGATTAAGATCGCTCGCAATGCGCTGAGGATTCTTCTTTCCGCTGGGATAACCGATCACCAGGTCGCTGGTTTGCAAAACAGGGCTGCTCATGGGTTAAAAGTCGCGGCTCCTTTTCGCTGTTTGATGATGACCCAAACGACGAAGGGTGCACCAAACAGGGAGGTTACTACATTGATGGGAAGCACAAACTGCGACCCCGGCAGTTGGGCGATGGCATCAGCCAGCACGGTGACCGCTGCACCTAACAGCACAACTGCCGGCATGAGCACTTTATGATTGGATGTCCGCAGCAGGTTGCGCGCAAGATGGGGAACTGCCACGCCGATAAAACCAACCGGTCCGCAAAAAGCGGTTACCGCGCCTGCCAGCAGGGATGCACTGAACAGGATCAGAAAACGCGCACTGCGTAAGTTCAACCCCATGCTGCGGGCATATTCTTCACCCAAAAGCAGGGCATTCAGGGTTTTCGGCAGAAAAGCTGAAGCAAGCAGCCCGACCAAGATCACCGGCGCCATTACTTTCATCTGGCTCCAGGTCACCCCGCTGAAAGACCCGTAAGACCAGAGTGTGTATGCCTGGATGCGTTCAGGGATGCTGAAATAGATCAACAGGCTCACCAGGGCGCTGGTAGCATACCCAAACATCAACCCCAAAATGAGCAGCGTTGTGGGGGATTTGACCCGCCTGCTCACCAAAAGAATGAGCCCAAAGACCAGCGCCGCTCCAAGCGCAGCTGCCAGGGTCAGCCCCAGGTCTCCAAGGGTGCCTATCCCTGCCAGCAAGTAACTGCCTGTCGCCCCAATGCTGAGCACCGCCAGGGCAACCCCAAGGCTTGCGCCGGAGTTGATCCCAAGGATAAAAGGGTCCGCCAGCGGGTTGCGGAACATGGTTTGCATTTCCAGACCGGCAACCGAGAGCGCTGCGCCGACCAGAGCTGCGGTCAGGGTTTTTGTGAGGCGGTAATTCAGTACAATTTGCGTCCAGCTTTCTTTGTGCGCAGGTTTGCCAAATAGCACCCCAATGACCTGGTCAAAGGGAATCGCCACCGACCCCAGGCTGAGGCTGCCAACAAAGACGAGAAACAGACCTGCCAGAAGCAGTACAAAGATCCATTTCCGGGATATTGGCGTTGGGGCTTCCTGTGTCACCTTGTTTTTAATCCTGAGCTTCTGAGAGTGTGTTGTTTAGCGCAGCTGCTGATAATAATACAGCGTGTGGTCAGGCAGCAATTCCGGGTAAAAGATATTCACCAGATCCTTAAGCACCACGTCCGGATTGGCAACACCACTTTCGTAGTAGTCCAATCCGCCGTTGGCGTTTGTGCGCAGGTTGTAATTGTAGATACTACCTGTCTGAAAAGCCTCAAAATCCGAGTAACGTGAGTCGAGCCCAAGCAGGCTGTCTAAATCCGCTGGGAATCCGACATTGATCCAGAAATCGGCATCCTGCGCCCGTTCAAAGACCACCTCAAAAGCCAGCGGATTGGCACCGGAACCCGGCAGGTCTGCCCACAGGTAATCTGCCCCTGCATCCCGCAGCAGAATGCCGGCGTAGCTGTCTGCACCGGGCATATACCAGCTGCCCTGGTAGTCCGTGTTGGTGAACACGGTCACCCTTTCCTCAATTCCGGCAGCCAGTAATTTCACTTCTTCGTAACGCTGTACAAGCGCATCAAACTGTGCCATTGCCTGGGCTTCCAGGTCAAAAAATGCCGCAATAAAGATGCCCCATTCTGCCCTTCCCAGCGGGGATTGTTCCAGGTAATCCGCATTGATCACAACAGGTAAGCCTGCTTCAAGCAGTTTGGGATGCGCGTCAAATTCAGGGGAACCGCTGGCAGAAGTCATGATGATATCCGGGTCCAGGTCCAGCAGCACCTCCACATTCACACTGCCGCCGCCAGCCCCACCTCCCACAATCGTCAGTTCGCCAGCCTCTGCCCGCGTGCGTACGGTTTCGTTATAAACGTAGGTGGCATCGTCAACGCCTACCAGCGCATCCATTTTGCCAATGGCTTCCAGGAATGGAAAATAGGTGGTGGACATGGAAACAAAGGATCGGACGGGTGTCTCGATTACCATGCCATTTTCAATCGAGGCATGTTTTTCGCTGCCCCGTGGAATAAGCACATAAGTAAAGGTCTCTGCAGCACCAGCCCAGGGTTGCAGCACCGTCAAAATCTTAGCCCCATCCTGGTATTCCAGGGTGAAATTTTGGGCATACCGGATCTGCACTTTATCAGTTGGGGTCTCGTTTGCCAGGGGTTCAAAGAGCTTTTCTTCAGGCACCTGGGGAGGCGGCGTCTGAATTGGCTGGCAGGCAGTGAAAACCAATAATATAGTTGGGATAAGTAGTGCAAATATTTTTTTCATGGGCACCTCCAAAAAAATTACCCAACCTGGAAAAGGAAGGGTTGGGTGACCATAAAAAAAGTGATCCCACCTCCTTGTTCCGAGAAGGTTATGCGGGGTTTATTCTCTGAGGCAGGCTTCCTGGCTTGTCACAGCAGTGACTTACAGTTGCGGTACAGCGTTGGTCTCGCACCAACTTCCACCTTTATTCCCTGGCATCCGGGCATCGGGTTACCTCAAACATCGTTTATTAAAGAGCAACTTAAAGATAACATAATGGACTGTGGCTGTCAATTAATTCACCCTGTTTGAAGGTTCGATGAGGGGTGCACCATATACTAATGGCAATTGTTACCTTGTAATCTGAATTTTTAGCCGCTTACTTCAGATAAATTGCTATAAAAACCCCAAAACCTGACATTCCATGTAAAATAGGGAACGTGAAAAAGACCTCGCTGCGGGCCTTGCCCGAAAATGAACTTGCCCGCTTCCAGACCCTGCAAAAGGGCAACAACTGCACCCTGCATGCCATCTCTGCAGCCCTGGACCTGCTGTGCGGTTTCCAGATCGCTCCTGACGAACTTATCGCCGAAGTGAACCGCCTCTGGTTCCGCGGGCGCTTTTACCGCCTCTTTCCTAACTGGGCAGTCACCCCGCCGATGCAAGCCCGCATCGTGCGTTATTTGGCAAAAACCCGCAATTTACCCCTCAAGGCACGCCTGCTGCACATTTCCCCGGAGGTTCTGCGCAACCTGCCCCACGACGAAAACCTAACTGCTTTGGTCACTATCTACTGGCTGGCTGGCAAGGCTCCGCCGATCTACCACGGAACACGCGGCCTCAACTACAACCAGGTGCAAGGCATGGGCGGGCATACCATGCTCTTTGCTGCTTTCGACCCTGACCATCTTACCGACCAGACACTCCTCACGCCCTGGGGTTTCATCAATTCCTGGTCAAGCGGCGGGACCGGCCTGTTCTGGATGCAAGACGCGGACTTCCGCAAAGCCTGGGGCTTCCCACTGCTCAACCTCGGCAGCAACGCTGCCGTAATCATCTCCAAAACGCACACAGAAACTCTGCCTCATGAAACCCTTCAATCTGCTGCTTAAACTTTCCAAAAAATACACCAAAGCCATTCTGTTCACCATCCTGACCATGCTCGGTTTGGTTGCTGCCCAGCTAATTATTCCCTGGGTCATCCGCGCCCTCATCAACGCCCTTTCGATGGACCCCCTACAGGACTCCACCCTGAACTTTGTCACCCGCCTGACCCTGATTGGTCTGGTGGTTTTCATCGCGCGCGGCTTCATGCAGTTTGCCCGCTCCTACCAGGCTCACATTGCCGGCTGGGGTGTGGTCGCAGACGCCCGCAAGTTGGTCTACCAGCATCTCCAGCGGCTTTCACTCCGCTATTACGAAGACAAGCAAACCGGGCAGTTGATGTCGCGCGTTATTAACGACACGGAATTATTTGAGCGCATGATTGCGCACGCCCTGCCTGAAGTGTTCGTGAACCTGATCACGCTGATCGGCATCACCGCCATCCTGGTCAGCATGAATTGGCAACTGACCCTGCTCACGCTTATTCCCATTCCGATTATCGTCATCACCCTCATTCTCTACGCCCGCCTGGTCCGGCCTGCCTTCCGCTACCGGCAGAAACAACTGGGCGAACTCAACGCTGTGCTCAATGACAGCATCTCCGGCGTCCGCGAAATCAAAGCCTTTGCGCACGAAGAAAGCACCCTGAAAAAGGTGGGCGTGCACATCGAAACCTACCTGCATTCCAATCTCAAAGCCCTGCGCCTGATGGCCACCTTTACCCCCATCTACGATTTTGCAGCTGGTTTGGGTGTTCTGCTGGTCATTTTCTTTGGCAGCCGGCTCGCCGTGCAGGGCGTGCTCAGCACTGCAGACCTGGTCGCTTTTTACCTGTATCTGGACAGCTTTTATCAGCCCATTCGCGGGCTGAGCAATGCCTGGGAAGCGGTGCAGGAATCCCTGGCGGGTTTCGAACGCATCGCCGAAGTGCTGGACGAAACCCCGGATGTGGCTGAACCCGAGCAGCCCGCTGCCCTGCCCGAACCGCTTGCTGGCGAAATTCGCTTTGAAGATGTTCGCTTTTGGTACAAACAGGACGAAATCGTACTCAAAGACATCGACCTGGTGATCCCAGCGGGCAAAACCGTTGCCCTCGTCGGTCCCACCGGCGTAGGCAAGACCACCCTGGCAAGCCTGATCCCCCGCTTCTACGATGTCTGCAGCGGGAGGATCACACTGGATGGCGTCGACATCCGCCAGCTCGACACGAAAGACCTGCGCTCAAACATCAGCATTGTGCTGCAGGACGTATTCCTCTTTCACGGCACCATCCGCGAAAACATCCTTTTCGGCAACCCAAATGCCAGCGAGGAAGACCTCCAAAACGCTGCCAGGATCGCCAATGTGGATGAGTTCGTGCAGCATATGCCCGAATCCTACGACACGATGATTGGCGAACGCGGCGTTAAGCTCTCCGGCGGTCAAAAGCAGCGCATCTCCATCGCCAGGGCTATCCTTAAAAACAGCCCGATCCTGATCCTCGACGAAGCCACGTCTGCTGTAGACACCGAAACTGAAGCGCTCATCCAGGAAGCGCTCGAACGCCTTATCCAGGACCGCACCACCCTGATCATTGCCCACAGGCTGTCCACTGTACGCAACGCCGACAAAATCGTCGTGCTGGAAGGCAACACCATCACCGAATCCGGTACCCACACCGAATTACTGTCTTTGGGCGGGACCTATCACAAACTCTATACGGTCCAGCAAAAGCTCAGCTGAACAAAACGCCTGCAAGTTCAAAGAAATTTCATCAACACAGCAGCTAATTGCCCAGCACGGCTCAACGCTCCAACCGGGTCAATGCTCGCAACATAGCGGCCTTCAAGAATGGTTACAACGGAAAAATCGTTTCGGGGTTTTGTTCAAGCACCTCAGGCTGCACACTGCCCGCAGTCAGGCTCACCAATTGTTGCTTAAACGCCTCAACATCCGCATCCTTGAAACGGACAATCAGGCTCACATCCGCGGTAAAGCTGCTCTCTAAAACCATACCATCCAAAGCATGGATCAGGCGCTGAACCTGGTCGTAATAAGGGTATGGCAGCCTGAGTATCAGCGTGGTAGTGGGGATCTTGACGGCGCGTTTTGTTACAGCCAGCACTTCACGAACCGCATCGCCATAAGCCTTGACCAACCCGCCGGTACCCAGTTTGGTTCCCCCAAAATAGCGCGTCACCACCACGGCCGCATCCCCCAGCCCGCTGCCCTGCAGCACAGCCAATGCCGGCTTGCCTGCCGTTCCCGAAGGTTCGCCGTCATCCGAGCAGTGCGTTATGATGCTGTTGCCGTGCCCGATCACAAAAGCAGGCACGTGGTGGGTAGCATCAGCAAAGCGCGTGCGAATGGTTTTATGAAAAGCCCTGGCTTCCTCCACGCTGAATGCTGGCATAAGACTGGCAATAAAGATGGAATTGACAACTTTCAATTCAATCTCCGCCGGTTCCGCCGGGATCAGGTATTGCTCAGCAGGTGCAGCCATAGTTTTCTTTTCTCTCTCCAGACCCAATCATACGCTATAATTCCGTGAACGTGTACAAAATGAATTGCCCAAGCTTTACCATGCATCGTTCTGCCGGCTTTCAAAACGGGCGGCCATCAACCAAGCACTGGATGCTGGATACCATGCGAACTGACCCATACGGAGACACCAAATGACCCTGATCTATTACTTCTTAGCCCTCAGCCTGATCACTTTTTTCGTCTTTGGATACGATAAGCAGGCTGCCAAAATGAGCCGATGGCGCATACCCGAAAAGGTGCTGCTGGGGCTGGTCATCGCTGGCGGAGCGCTGGGCGGACTGTTGGGCATGCAGTTTTTCCGCCACAAAACCCGCAAACTTCACTTCTGGGTAGTCTGCATTGCTGCCCTCCTTTTACATTTTTTCCTGGTTGTTTTATCAGGTGGAAATCTCTGAACCGGCTAAATTTATCAATAATATCTGCCCACTTTTTTAAAATTTCGTTATAATTTATTCGTTGCCTGTGATCGAAAAAACAAACGCTTAACGCTGTTATCAGGAAGCATAATCATCATTTTTTATAAAGGAAAAAGGGACACACTATGATAAGAATTGGAATGGACATCGGCGGTACCAAAATTGCCATAGCAGCTCTGGATGATAGCGGCTCTTTGCTTGCATACCAAAAAGTACCTTCAGCCTCTATTTTTAGCCTGCGGGACAATGCAGTGGATGCGCTCCAGGTATTTCTGCAGGAATACGTTAACGAATCAGGGTTCGAGTGGCAGCAGATCAAAGGTATAGGCATAGGCGTGCCCTCTGTACTCGACAGCCACACCCAGGAAATTGTATCAACTCCTAATATTCCCGGATTTGACCGACTTCCCTTGGGTCTTTTGCTCTCTCCTAAGTTGGGTGTGCCAGTATTTGTTGAAAATGATGTCAACCTGATAGCCATGGGAGAACATCAATACGGAAGAGGCAAAGGATATACTGAAATTGCCTGCGTGTACGTCGGTACAGGCTTAGGCTGTGGTCTCATTCTAAACAACCAGCTCTACACTGGTGCTGATGGTGCCGCTGCGGAGTTCGGTCACACTATTTATGATCCGTTTGGCAGGTTGTGCGGCTGTGGAGCACATGGTTGCTATGAAATGTACATCTCTGGTGTTGCCTTCACTTACGATGCCAAAGAGGTTTTTTCCGCTAAAGAAATCGAAAAGTTTAACGCCGAATCTTCTTATGGCACCTATTCCTTGGCCCAAAAGTTAATCGAAGCAGCACGTTCCGGGCACCCAGAAGCCCGCAAGCGCGTAGAAAACGCATTCTTTATCCTGGGTCTGGCGGTCACAAACCTGGTCAACACGCTCAACCCAGCCCTGGTTATCCTGGGCGGCGGAATTTTGTCTGGCTGGCCTGAAGGAATAGAAACAGTTAAAGGAACGGTCTTTGAACGCGCCAGAACGGTCTCAAAAGCGCATCTTGAAATTGACTATCCCGTTCTGTATGACAAGGCGGGATTATACGGGGCAGCTTCATTGGTAGATGCCAGGTGTACTTGAGCTAAGGTAATAAAAAAGGTCGGGCAGAAAACTGCCCGACCTTTTCTGAGTTAATGTCCAAACTTTTGTCGCTTAGGGAATCAGTTCATAAACTTTCTTGGTTGCTTCGGTGATGGAATAACCTTTTTTGAATACAGAAGAGGTTCCACCCACCAGCATGGTAGCGCCGGCTTCGATTAACTGGGGGATATTCTCGAAACTGACATTGCCATCCACCTCAATTTCAGCCTTAGATCCCACTTCATCCAGCATTTTTCGCAGTTTCCGAACCTTACTGATCATAGCCGGGATCAGTTTTTGCCCGGCAAAGCCCGGGTTAACTGTCATCACCAAGACCACATCCAGATCTGGCAGAATATATTCCAACACATCCAGAGGGGTGGAAGGATTTACCGCCAGGCCTGTTTTTATGCCCAGATCCCGAATACGTGCTAATTCCCGTTGAATATGAGGAGTAGCTTCTGCTTGAAAAGACAAAACATGGCACCCCTCTGCGCCCACTACGGGAATCCAAAACGCTGGATCAGTCACCATCATATGTACGTCAACCGGCAAACTGGTAACCTGTTTGACCATTTTAAGCATGTCCAAATTCAAGCAAAAATTGGGGACAAAATGACCATCCATAATGTCAAAGTGAATGGTATCAACCCCCGCCGTTTCTAACTCTTGAAGGTCACGTTCGAGGTGGCGGTAATCCGCACAAGCAAGAGAAGCGCCTAAGGATATTCCGTTTTTCATAATCACTCCTTCTATTCCCAGGAAAAATATGGTGTTGTCAACCCGTGTTTCCAGGTATTGACAACACCATTACTTGAACAGTACGTTAATTAATCAATGTCAGCTTGCAGCAGCAGCTTAATTGGGGAGTCTATCTTGGCTGCTACGGGTCGGCCTTCCAGTGCTTTGATCGCGGTTTCCACTGCAATGACTGCAGCTTCAAACGGATACTGCGCAACGGTCGCGGTCATACGGCCATCCTTGATCGCCTGCAGCGCTTCCGGAATCGCATCCGTTCCAATCAGCATCACCTTCCCACCCAGTCCGGCAGCTTCCACAGCTTCCATGCCGCCCAGCGCCATCGTGTCGTTGCAGAAGTAGATGCCCAGTACTTCAGGATTCGCCTGCAGTATGTTGGTCACTACGTTGTTGGCTTTCACACGATCCCAGTCAGCCGGCTGTGCCGCCACTAACTCAAATCCTCCAGCCGTCACGGTGTCCACAAATCCATTGCGGCGGTCTAACCCTGAGACGTTCCCAGCCATGCCTTCCACTACCACTACCTTTGCCCCAGCAGGCAGGTTCGTAAGCATGTGATTCGCTGCCAGCACACCAGCATAGTAGTTGTTCGAGGCTATCCGGGTCATGATGTTAATGCCCGCATCCTTGGCTACATCTTCCGGGATCAATTCATCAACATTGATGATCGGGATCCCTTTCTCTGTCGCTTCGGATAATACCGGGTTCAGGTTGTTCGACGAAAGCGGTGATACCAAAATCGCATCGTATCCCTTTGCCAATGCCGCTTCCACCGCTGCCAATTGCCCAGCTGTGTCAGCTTCGGTTGGGACGGTTACCACATCCACCGTCACGCCATAGCGTCCTGCAGCAAATTCATAGCCTTCCTTCATTACCTGCCAGAATTCGTTGATCAGGGTCTTCTCTACTGCCAGCAGCTTGTAAGCTTTTGGCTGAGCAGGAGGAACTGCCGCAGTGCCAGCTTCCACATCGGCTTTGAGCATCAGTTTGATTGGGGAGTCAATCCTGGCTGCTACGGGTCGGCCTTCCAGTGCTTTGATCGCGGTTTCCACTGCAATAACGGCAGCTTCAAACGGATACTGTGCAACGGTCGCGGTCATGCGGTCATCCTTGATCGCCTGCAGTGCTTCCGGAATCGCATCCGTTCCAATCAGCATCACTTTCCCACCCAATCCGGCAGCTTCCACGGCTTCCATGCCGCCCAGCGCCATCGTGTCGTTGCAGAAATAGATGCCCAGTACTTCAGGATTCGCCTGCAGTATGTTGGTCACTACGTTGTTGGCTTTCACACGATCCCAGTCAGCCGGCTGTGCCGCCACTAACTCAAATCCTCCAGCCGTCACGGTGTCCACAAATCCATTGCGGCGGTCTAACCCTGAGACGTTCCCAGCCATGCCTTCCACTACCACTACCTTTGCCCCAGCAGGCAGGTTCGTAAGCATGTGATTCGCTGCCAGCACACCAGCATAGTAGTTGTTCGAGGCTATCCGGGTCATGATGTTAATGCCCGCATCCTTGGCTACATCTTCCGGGATCAGTTCATCTACGTTGATGATCGGGATCCCTTTTTCAGTCGCTTCGGATAATACCGGGTTCAGGTTGTTAGACGAAAGCGGTGATACCATGATCGCATCGTATCCCTTCGCTAATGCTGCTTCCACCGCTGCCAGTTGCCCGGCTGTGTCAGCTTCGGTTGGCACGGTTACCACATCCACGGTCACGCCATAGCGTTCCGCAGCGAATTCATAGCCTTCCTTCATTACCTGCCAGAATTCGTTGATCAGGGTCTTTTCTACTGCCAGCAGCTTGTAAGCTTTTGGTTCCGCTGGCACTTCTTCTTCAACAGGTTCTTCTGCAACTGGCACTTCTTCTGCGGGCTCTTCTGCAGCAGGTGCTTCATCAGGAGAACAGGCTGTTAAAGCAAAGGCAAAAATAAACAAAATACTCAATATTGTGTACAAAACTTTCTTGGTCATCTTAATCCTTCTCCATAATTTTTTTAATTTTGTCCGAATGTAAATAAGCAATTTTTGTTTCTATAGGACCTCCGCTACTCGTTTTGACATAAAAATTCAAATACTCGCAATCTCTTCTTTTACTTTACGGACAGCCACCTTCAAGTCCTTGTCCACGGTGAAGAGACCAGAAGTGCCGACAACCAATACATTGGCTCCGGCTTCAAGGACCTTTGTGAATGTTTTTGAATTAATCTGCCCATCCACCTGAATATCCACCTTCAGGTTACGTTTTTCGATCATCTCGCGCAGGTCGGAGATTTTCTTCAACATGGGATAAAGAAAATTCTGACCAGCAAAACCAACATCAACGGTCATGACCGTCACCATCTGGATCTCGCTCAGGATAGAATCCAGTTGTGTCAATGGTGTTACTGGGTTAATGACAATACCTGCCTTCTTATCAAGCTTATGAATGGTCTCAACCGCTCTAAAGAGATGGGGTGTAGTTTCCAGTTGCAGACTCAACATATCTGCACCAGCTTTGGCTACTTCCGGGATGAAACCTCCAGGATCGGTGATGCACATGTGCACGTCGAATGTCTTCTCAGTAAATTTCCTGCCAGCTGCAATCACGTCGGGGGTAAGACAAAAGCTGTGAACAAAAACACCATCCATGATGTCCCAATGGAAAAGGTCCACACCCGCTTCATCCAGCAAACGCACCTGCTGACCCAGTTGACTGAGGTCAGCACAAACCATCGAGGGACTGATTTTAACGTTTTCCATGATGCCTCAATGTGTCAGCACCAACCGCGACGACAATAACGATACCAATGGCAACCAGCTGGTAATAGGATTGAATGTTAAGCAAGTTCAGAATGTTGCGCAGAATGCTCATAATAAAAGCGCCAATGATCGTACCGGTTATGGTAGCCACCCCACCAGCCAGGCTGGTACCACCAATCACCGCAGCAGCAATTGCATCCGTTTCGTAACCAGACCCTGCAATTGGTTCAGCAGCAGTCATGCGGGCTGTCAGAATGATCGCAGCAATAGCCGCCATCACACCGCTCATTGCGTAGATAATGGTCTTGTACTTCTTGACAGGAACACCGGAAAGCCTGGTAGCTTCCTCATTTCCACCAATAGCAAGGGCATACTCACCAACCGTTGTCTTGGTCAGAATAATATACATGATCAGGGCTACGATCAGGGAAATGATCACGGGAATAGGCACGGTCAGCACTCTCCCGGAAATAACCTTTAGCATGGCAGCTGAAAGACCATATGCAGGTTTGCCGTCATTCGAAAGCATCGCAATACCCCGAAAGACCATTTGGGTACCCAATGTGGCAATAAACGGGGGTAGTCCAATCCGTGTGATCAGCAAACCATTGATGGTGCCCATCAGCGCACCAGCAAGCAGGGTGATCAGAATGGTGAGCGGCAGGTTTAAACCAGCAATTAGTAGTTTTGCCATGACCATGCCGCAAACCGCCAAAACAGCACCAACACTCAGGTCAATCCCAGCAGTGGTGATGACGAAGGTCATACCCAGTGCAATGACCAGGTTGATCGATGCTTGCAGGAGAATGTTCAACAGGTTATTCGAAGTGAGAAAATATTCAGACAGTAACGATCCCGCAATGATGAAAAGCACCAGTACGATTAGGATTGAGAACTTGCCCAGGTTCTTAAATATACCTGGCAAGCCTGCCTTCTTTTCTCCTTCAGGAGCACCAATTATTGGAGCCCGTTCTTCTGCTTCTTTCGGTTTGTTTTCTTTTGTATCCATAATTAATTAACCTCCATGGGTTTTCGAATCCCTGTTGCATATTCCATGACGATTTCCTGGTTTGCTTCAGAGCGTTGTAGCTCCGCCACCATTTTGCCTTCGCGCATGACAAGAATACGGTCACTCATCTGTAAAACTTCCGGCAATTCAGAAGAAATCATGATGACACAGTGCCCTGCCTCTGATAGTTCCGTCATGAGATGGTAAACCTCGGACTTACCGCCAACATCAATACCGCGTGTGGGTTCATCAAAAATGTAGATATCAACATTTTTCGCCAACCACTTGCCAATGACAATTTTTTGTTGATTGCCGCCGCTGTAATATCGTGCCAGTCGATCTGTATACGGGGGTTTGACCTTAAGTGAACCTACGTATTTCTCAGCCAGTAGATGCCGTGCTCCCTTATCAATAAGCGAGAATTTGCTCAGAGTTTCATAAACTGGCAGGGCGATGTTGCTTTCAAGCGTAGCAGAGAGCACCAGCCCCATCACTTTCCGATCTTCAGGCAGCAATCCGATTCCTTTGCCGATGGCGTCCATCGGTGAATTTATCGTAACCTTTTTGCCATTGATAAAAATCTCTCCCGAATCGATTGGGTCTGCGCCAAAAATTGCCCTCACAAGTTCCGAGCGGCCTGCCCCTACCAGACCAGCAATACCGAGTATCTCACCCTGATAGGCCTCAAAAGAAACATCCTTCACTTTTGGTGTGGTGATATGGTCCACCCGGAGTTTCTCAACCTTCTCTCTATCAAATGGCGGGCGGGAAGCATCTTCTACTTTTCTGCCTACCATGGCATTAATCATTTGTTCCTTGGTAACCTCCTGAATTGGCCAGCTGTTGATTTTATGGCCATCCCGGAATACCGTCACCCGGTGCGCTAATTCAAAAACCTCTTCCAGACGATGGGTAATGATGATGATGCCAACCCCTTCATCAGAAAGTTTTCTCAGCACAACGAAAAGCTGTTCGATTTCATGGGGAGTCAGAGTGGAAGTCGGTTCATCCATGATGATTACCTGTGCATTCCAGGAGAGTGACTTAGCAATTTCTACCATCTGTTGGTTGGCAACACTGAGATTTTTAATTTTGGTTCGGGGGTCAATCGTCAGGCCAACTCTGGCCAGGTTTTCTTTTGCATCCCGATAAATCTCTTTCCAGTCCAGAGATCCGACCACGCCCTTTGCTTCTCTGCCAAGAGCTATGTTTTGCCCAATTGACATTTCTGGAATTAACATAATTTCCTGATGCACCATCGAGATTCCCTGATGCTGGGCAAAAGATGGAGAAGAAATCACCACTTCGTTGCCATTAATCGTGATCTTGCCTTCATCAGGCTGATAAATTCCAAAGAGGATCTTCATTAGTGTTGATTTTCCAGCACCGTTTTCCCCCACAAGGGCGTGGATTTCACCTTTTTCGAGGAAAAAGTCAACATTATCCAGAGCGCGTACGCCCGGAAAAACCTTCGTAATTCCTTTCATTGAGACCAAATTTGTTTCATTCATACGGTTCCTCCATTAGTCACTGCTTCATTTTGAGGAGACTGCAACACAGCCTTTGCAATACAAAATTATCTTATAGGCCTACCTCCATAATTAAGAAAAGGACAGCATTCGAAAATCGAATAATCTGTCCCTGGTGAAATCATAAATAGGTTTTCTAACAACGATCAGCATAAAATCTGTCCTTTTTTGTAGAAAAACACAGTTACGAAAAAACGCGTAAAGGTTTACTCATTATATCTGGCAGGTTTTCCCTTTGTCAATAGAATATTTCAGAGTTTGCTCTTATTATTTACACAAAATCCTGAGTTCCTCTTCATTTTGAACGTTATCCAGCTCAGTCAACATATCTACACGCACCTGATGACGGCCCCCTTCGAACTCAGCAGCCAGCCATTGATCAACGATCATTTTTGCCAGTTCAATGCCAATAACCCTTGCGCCAAAACATAAAACGTTTGTGTTATTATGCTGCTTGGATAGCACGGCAGAATACGGCTCGCTGCACACCACTGCCCGGATTCCGGGCACCTTGTTGGCGGTCAAGGACATTCCAACGCCTGTCCCACAGATCAGGATTCCCAGATCGCACTCACCGGTTTTTATTGCATAACTCACCTTCTTGGCAAAAATTGGGTAGTCTGTGCGCGTGGTTTCATTCGCGCCAAAATTGACAACCTCAAAACCTTTACTCACAAGGTGTTCCATAATCTGAGTTTTAAACTCATAAGCAACGTGATCATTACCAATAGCAATTTTCATATCCTTTTCTACTCCTCTAACTATGTGGTGCCGCGTTTTACCAGACAAACTGGTAATCGGATTGTCTTTTCTGCCGCAGGTCCACCTTCAATCATTTCCATCAACGAGGAAACAGTAAGGGTGGCAGTGTCCTCAATAGATTGATGAATAGTCGTCAATAGTGGATGACTGGCCTGGCTTGCAGAAATATCATCAAATCCCACAATGCCAACTTCATCCGGGACCTGGACCTTTTTCTCGTGGAGTTTACGCAACCCCCCGAGCGCTAACAGATCGGCAGTATAAAAAATACCCTGAATACCTGTTAGTTGTTCTAAAAGTCTTTCTGTAGCCTCATACCCTGCGGCCAAACTCACTTTTTCAGTTTTAAAAATGTGATCCGCAGACAGCGCGATATTGTTTCTCTCCAAAGTTTCAACGAAACCAGCCACACGATCCATATGAGAGGAAATGGCGCCATGCAGCGTAACGAGAGCCAATCGGCTGGAACCCTTTTTCAGAAGTTCCTGAGCTGCCAATGTGCCGCCATGATAATTGTCGCTCTCTATAAAAACCCGATTTTCTTTTAAGCCTGGTTGGCGTGGATTACGATCAATATAAATGGTGGGTACCGCAAATGATTTGTTAACTTTGGAAGAATCAATGGTTATATAAATCAAACCGCTCACCCGTTGGGTTTTGAGCATCAATAATTGCTCTTTTTCAATGGAGAATGATTCGTCGGTATTACAAATGATAGAGAGATATTCCACATCCAAAAGACGCTTTTGAATTTCCAGTGTCAACTGGGCAAAATACTCGTTAGTAATATCCGGAATAATAATCCCGATAACATTTCCACGCTCATTTCTGAGACTGCGAGCAAATTGGTTTGGGGAATAGTCATACTGTTTGATGATGTCTTTTACTTTTTGTTCTGTTTCTTGGGAAAAACGCCCGTTTTGATTGATCACCCGGGAAACAGTCGCGATGGATACCCCCGCAAGAGCGGCAACGTCTTTGACAGTCACTCTCTTTTTTTGCATAATCTACCTTTCTGAGTAAAGGTTTACTCAAGTATAAACGGGACTTTTATTTCTGTCAATTAGTTTTTTAGCTTTAATAGGCTTGGGTTGCCCATTCGGTCTGTTCCAATTTGTGATTGTTTTACCAAAAAGAGCCAAACCGTAATATATTAAGCTATAATTTTCAGATATTCTTTGATTCCTTTCCACCTTGGAAAGGCTGAACGCTATGGCAGAGATCGAGAACATCATCGAAATCCGGCCGAGGTTGCTGGGCGAATTCCATGTTGAGAAATTCGTTCCCCGCACTGAAGCGATTGCACGTGCCTTTGAGTGGGGCAAAATAGTGCACGAGGGTCAACTGCGCCTATCGGGGGAGCCCTATTTTGAAACCCACTGCGGTTGGGTAGCAGGGTTTATCGATAACCTGGTGCACAAAGAAGCCTGGACAATAGCCGCACTGCTGCATGACACTGTTGAAGATACAGGCGAAAGCCTGGAAAAAATCAAGGACCTTTTTCCGGGGGAACTGGGGCAGGAAGTAACCCACATTATTGACGGGGTTACCAAGATGAGCAACCCGCGCGATGGCAGCACCCGTGAAATCGAAACCCTGCGAAAGATCGCCATGTTCCGCGACCCGGCGGTATTTGTGGTCAAACTGGCGGACAAAAGCCACAACCTGATGACCCTCCAGCACATGCCGCGGGGAAAACAGTGGCAAAAAGCCACCGAAGCAATCCGCGCTTACGGCAAACTTGCCGGAATTTTAAATTGCTACCGCTGGAGGCGCTGGATAGAGGACATGGCTTTCCCGTACGCCGAACCCGAGGCATTCGAAAATGTGAAGTGGAAGATCGATGCCGACCCGCGCCTCAATCTGAACTTTTTACGCTTTTACCTCGGTGAATTGGGCAGGCTGATGGACGAGGAGGGCATTCCAGGCTCGGTCCGTTTCACCGTCAATGGATACTGGCAGGCCTGGGACAAACTCCAGCGCATGGCGCGCGCCCACCGCACCTCTCTTGAGGATTTTTCAGCGGTCAATGACATCGTCAGTTTCAGGATGCTGGTGCGGGACAATGACGAAAGCGCCTGCTACCGTCTATTGGCAAGGGTAAACCGCTACTTTAACAAAAACCTCGACCAGGATCGTTTCGATGATTACATCGCTTCCCCGCAAAACGGATACCGTGCCCTGCAGGTAACCACCTGGCTGCCAGGCCAGGGAGCGGTGGAAATTGCCATCACAACGGAAGCAATGGAAGGAGAAAACACCTGGGGCGTGATTTATGCAGTCAATCAAGGCAAGGATATCAGCAAATACCGACCAGTCCAGATCCTGACTGCCTACGGCGGCACGCGCTTTTTGCAGGAAGGCGGAACCGTTCTGGACGGCGTGGCTGCCATTCAGGAGTTTTACCTGGACAAAATTAACAAGGTGCTGGTAAACGGAGAGGAAAAACACCTCTACGACACCCTCAATCCTGGCGATGTGGTGGAGGTGGTGACCGGTGGAAAGCATCAGGTTCCCCAGCAGGAGTGGTTGAACCATTGCGACGTGACCACCGCCAGACGCCTGCGTGTTGTATTGGCTACGGTGGGGCTCAAAGCAGACAGCAACAAGGGCAAGGACCTGATCAAACCGCTGATAGCAAAGCGTGGCGTGCTTGCCCTCGAAGACGTCGCTTCGCTGGACCCAAACCGTATCGAACAACTGCTGGGCTTGCTGGCTTGCGCCAACCTTGATGACCTGTATGCTGCCGTCGGCGGCGGCTCCATCTACCTTACAGAACTTGAAAATGCCCTTGAATTGGTCGGCATCTCCCGCACAACCCTTGGCTGGGTAACCGTGGAGATATTCGGCGCCAATACTGCCAACCGACCGGGCGCCCTGGCTTACCTGGCGGGTCTGATATCTGAAGCCAGCGGCAACATCATCCACACTATCCACACTACTTCCCAGGATGGGAGCTTTTACCTTCGCTTTGTCCTTGCAGAGATAAACGAATCCAGCAAAAACCATTTGCTGGATTTGCTTAATAAGAGCCGATTCCCGCTCAACAAAGTTGAAGTAGTCTGAAAACACCCCTCTAAAACACATCCAAATAACTGATAATTCACCATCATTGTGCTACAATAGGTTTCGGTTTATGGGGAACAAAACGTATCCTCAAACCGTTGCTAATATACAAAACCGTGACAAACCTGATGAACAAAACAAAAAACCTTATTTCTAAACCTATTAAAATAATTCCCGTTTTGCTGCTACCGCTGTTGGCTTGCCTCGCATTACTACAGCCGATCAACGCAGTCAGCGCCAACCGACCCTCACAGGGAATCGGCCCGCAAGTGGGCGAACCAACCCCCGACCTCAGCAATGCTAAAGTGCACGGCTATTTTTTCTATTCAAACGCCTGCAGCCACTGCATCGACATCCTGAATGAAATCGTGATTCCCCTCCAGGAACAAAATCCTGGATTGATCGACCTGCGCTTGTTGGAACTTGGGACTACGAATTGTTATACCGCCCTGATCAATATCGAGGACCAATACAAGGTCGATCCTGCAGACCGCGCCCTTCCCACTGTAATCATTGGCGATCAAATCCTGATCGGTGAGGAACAGAACAAGGCCAACCTGAAAGCCATTCTTGAAGCCGGTTTGGCGGGTGAAGGCATTCCCTTCCCAGAAATCCCCTGCATTAACCCAGAGGACATGATCTCGATTCCAGTCAACGCTAACATCCCGGAGGGAGAGGTTTGCACGATCGAAAACCCCTCCGCCTGCACCATCAGCGCCCCCATTCACGCAGCCTACTTTTACCAGGTCGGCTGCAAGGAATGCAGCCGGGCAGATGCAGACCTCAATTATTTGCAGAGCCAATACCCGCAATTGGTGATTGAAGAGCTGAACATTTACGAAGAAACCGCGCTGGCAAACTGGATGGCGGAAAGGGCAGGCAGAACGGAAGACATACAGACCCCAGCCCTCTTTATTGGCAATCAAGCCTGGATAGGTGAAGCGGAAATCACCCCCCAAAATCTGACCCCTGCCATTGAAGCCTTGGTCGAGAGCGGTTCTGAAGCGTTCTGGCAGGACTTTGACCCGGAGAGCGGCAATAGTGCCCTCATGGAAAAGTTCAAGTCAATCGGTGCCGTCGCAATCTTATTGGCAGGTCTGGTAGATGGACTGAACCCCTGCGCTTTTGCTACCATCGTGTTTTTTATCTCCTACCTCACCTTGAGCGGTAAAAAAGGCAAAGAGGTGCTCATCACTGGCACCATGTTCACGCTTGGGGTATTCCTGGCTTACTTGGTGGTCGGGCTGGGGTTCTACAAGGTGCTGGACCTGGTTCGCAACACCCTCAATGTGGTCAGTAAGGTTGTCTATGGCCTTACCGCACTTCTGTGCCTCACGCTTGCTTTTTTCAGCATCAAGGATTACTTCAAAGCGCGCCAGGGGAAAATTGAGGATATGTCACTCAATCTGCCCGAACCGCTGCGCAAACGCATCAACGCCACCATTCGCGAAGGCAGAAAATCCTCCAGCTATTTTGTAGGCGCTTTTGTCACCGGCGTGCTCATTTCCTTTCTCGAGCTTGCCTGCACGGGTCAGATTTACCTGCCCACGATTATCTATATGAGCAGTGTGCCTGAACTGCGCGGAAGGGCTATTTCTTTCCTCTTGATCTACAATCTCATGTTCATTATTCCTTTGATTGTGATCTTCATCCTTGCATATCTTGGCACCACTTCCAAAGACCTTACACTTTTCCTCAAGAAGCATGCAGCCCCGGTTAAATTGGGTATGGCGGTTGTATTTATATCCCTTTCTATTTGGCTGACCGTCTCACTGTTTGCTTGAAAAATCAAAGGAGATAACACAAAAAATCCGGTGGTCCCGGATTTTTTATTTTATTTGCTGCACCTTGTCTGCATACCAGAGCAAGCGTCTGTTTGCTTCCTCCCTGACCCCATCCATCCCATACAGGGCGCCAAACTGCCGCAGGGCAAACGATGCGCTGATATTGGCGTAACAACCTGCTCTCACAGGGTCGCCCGTCAGGATCATTCCCGCCACAAATCCACCGCAGCAGGCATTCCCAGCCCCAGTCACATCCACTATATCTTCAGCCGGGTATGCAGGCAGAAGGTAGCGCCTTCCATCGCTAAGGCTGAGCAAACAGCCTTTTTCCCCCATCCGCATCAAAAGGGTTGGAATGCCTGAACTTTGAAAAAATGCGCAAATGTCTTCGGGGGTCTCCAGACCGGTTAATGCCTGCGCCTCTCCCAAATTTGGAGAGACCACGTCTACCAACCTGCCAATTTCGAGGAACTTGGCAAGGTGGTCTGACGTGCAGAATCCATCAAATGGCTCCCACAACAGCATGCGGCAGCCCCGCGCCCGCAAAACCGGGACCCAATCCGGCACACTTTCCGGGATGCAGTGCAAATGCATGCCGTCAACCCGGGTAAATGCCTCTGGCAGGTCTGCCGGCGTGGGAATTGCCCGGATCATCTCACGATAATCGGTTTGGGGCTCTTCGGAGCGGTTGCCCTCTGCATCGAAAATCTGCCAGCCGCGCGGAATGGTGGAAAGTTCACCGCGTTTCAGTCCTGTCAGAATAAATTGATTGTGCAGCAAGGGATAGCAGCTCGTGTCAAAATCGTCGGGCACGGAAGCCAGCAAGCCAACCCGATCCGCCCACACCCGCATTCCGGTTGCAGCGTGCACCGCCCCGCCCCCCAGTACCCCGATTACCTTTTCGCCATCCGGTAAAACAATGTCGTCCATAATAACCACACCAATAGAAAGGAGTAAGGGTTCGGTCATAGGTCACTCACCTGTAGGTCTTGTGTGAAAAATGCGTTTGTTAAGTTTAGCGAATAGCGACACCAGGTGCACACTTCTGGCAGATAACAATCCATCGAATCGTGCTTCTGGCAGTACGTGGCGCAGTTCTTCAGCAGTGTTGAATGCTGGCAGTATCAGGTTTGCTCTGCCCACTTCCATCAGGCTGTGGGCATCCGACCCAACCGTGCCAGGTTTGCCGTATTGCTGGGCATACGCAAAAGCATCGTCGTTAAACTGCTTCTTCACGCAGCGCGCATTGAACACTTCCAGTGCATCAACATGCGCCATCAGCGTTCTCAAAGTTTCGGGCTTCCAATTGGCACCGCGGTAAGGGTCAAAAGGGTGGGCTATGCTGATGAAGGCGCCCTGCTTTTTCAGGCGTTCCACAACCGCCATCGGTTCCAACCCAGCCGGTATCTCCTCAGACATGAAATAGCCCAGGATTTCCCCTTCTGTTGTCAGGATCTCTTCCGCCAGCACTACCCGTTCAGGGTCCAATTCTTTGGCGCGCAGCGCTCCGCGCATGGTGTTGTGATCGGTGATAGCAAGGCGCTGAATATCCTTGCGCTGGCAGGTTTCAAGCAAGTCTTTCAGTTTTACTGCACTATCTGGGGAATAGGCAGTGTGGCAGTGAAATTCTGCGCGAACTAAAGCGCGGGTCATTCCAGGTAAATCCTTGGCAGACGGTCTGCCAGCCCGCACACCACTTCATAGTTGATGGTAGACCAGCGGTCGGCAACTTCATCCACACTGATCGTTTCGTCGCCCTGGCTGCCAATAAGCACGACTTCATCCCCCACCCGTGCTTCAGGCACGTCATCCAGCTGCAGCATGCATTGGTCCATGCATACCCTGCCAACCACGTTGACGCGCTTGCCCCGCACCAGCACCTGCTGGTTATCAATCCTGCGGTAGCCATCCCCATAACCCACCGGCATCACGCCAATGCGTTCATGACCCTTCGTTTCGTAGACTGAACCATAACTGATTCCTGATCCGGGGGGGTAGGTGCGAATAGAACTGATCCGGGCTTTCCAGGTGAGCGTGGGTTTGAAACCAGCACCCATGTCCATCCCTGCCGCAGGCGGTATACCAAAAATCGCATCGCCGATGCGCACCAGGTCGTACCAGGCTTCCGGAAAGTTGAACAGCGCAGCAGAGTTGGCAGCATGCAAGGTTGGCGGTTTGAGACCAAGCCGGTCCAGTTCGGCTAACAGGGCATTAAAGCGGGCGATCTGCCGGGCCGTGGAACCGGTCTCCGGTTCATCCGCCCTGGCAAAGTGGGTAAAGATCCCTTCCACAGCGATAGGCGTGTTTTGCAGGCCAGCCAGAAAGCCAGGAACCTCTTCGGGGGTCATACCCAGGCGCCCCATGCCGGTTTCCACTTTTACGTGGGCATGCAGCACGCCGCCGTTGATGCGGGCGTAATCCAGGTAGCTGTTGGTCAGTTCCGGGTCAATCAGCGAGACCACGATCTGCTGGTCGATTGCCTCCGGAATTTTGGAAGGCGGGGTGTATCCCAAAACCAGCAATTTGCAGGAGATGCCAGCCCGCCGCAATGAAAGCGCCTCTTCGATCCGCGCAACCCCGCACCAGGTTGCTCCCCCTTGTACGGCAGCCTGGGCTGCTGGCCGCGCGCCGTGGCCATAGCCATTGGCTTTGATGACTGCCATGACTTCCACGCCCGTCATCTCTTTGATGCGGGCTACATTGCCCTTCAGTGCGGCTAAATCTATTTCAAGCCAGGTAGAGTAACTATTGATTTCCACAAGGGCTAAGTATAACCCCCCTGTAATAACTCGGCAAGCATTTTTTATGCCGTGTCCGGGCTAATCAAGTACAATATCCTCTGCTAATGGAAAAAAAACCTTTTGAAAATCCCACGGTAAGTTGGGCCGCAGGGCAGCATTTTTTGCAGAACTCGAAATTACTGCAATCCTTTGCCTTGCAGCGTTCTCGTACAGAGCACACCAGCCAAACCTACCTGCGCCTCGGATTTGTCCCAGGAAAGCAAGATTGCCATGTTTGAATGGACGCTGATCGCCCAGCAGGGCGGCGCCAGGGCAGGCGAATTTGAAACGCCCCACGGCACCCTGCACACCCCCATTTTTGCCCCCGTAGGCACCCAGGCAACGGTCAAATCGCTGACCCCTGCCCACCTCGACGATTTGGGCGCCGAGCTTGTGCTGGCCAACACCTATCACCTGTTTCTGCGGCCGGGGCACGAACTGGTCGCCGAAATGCATGGTCTCCATCATTTCATGCAGTGGCCTAAGCCCATCCTCACG
>CAYVWM010000022.1:0-23358 GCA_964455505.1 uncultured Anaerolineaceae bacterium | reverse complement strand
TCCAACAGAAATTTGCAGACGGGCAGCTAATTCCTGAAACGAATCAGAGTTTCCATTTATGGCATTGGTGACCACTCCTTCAGGAATTCTGCTGAGCAACGCATGAAGTTTGTTCCACTCAATCTGTAAAGTTGTCAGGGTTGGCACAACGTCATCAATATCTGATCTGGATGCAATAAAACATGCTATTTGGTCCCTGCCATCAAAAAAACAGCGCCTTCTCCTGGCTTTTGCTGAAACTTCCTGCCATTGCTCC
Source organism: uncultured Anaerolineaceae bacterium (assembly GCA_964455505.1). GTDB lineage: Bacteria > Chloroflexota > Anaerolineae > Anaerolineales > Anaerolineaceae > Mesolinea. The sequence continues at coordinate 23,102 of CAYVWM010000022.1, read as the reverse complement.
ACGTCACCGTAACCATGCTGATTGAAATTGCTGTCGGTTTGTCCCAGTATGACTTTTTTTACCTGAAAAATGCATTCTGGCAACCGTAAAAGACTATAGACAAGGGCGGAGATATCTGGAAATGGGTCGCGTGCATGATTATGAAGTGATGAATTTGTGCTGGAGTGCACGGTTTCAAGAGAACGGATCTGCACCTCATTGGTTGAACGCAAGAGGGAGTAGATTGTGCGTATGTATAGATCGATTTCTTCTGATGATCTGACAGGTACTGTGCGTTCCATAGTTTTTTCCTTGGTGGTTTGTTTGTATTGATTAAAAATTCTAACATGAAGCAGCAATGGATGTATGCACAGGGCTTATAATTCCGGAGAAAAGTATGAGAAAGACATGATACAGACGATACTGTTTGATTTTGGAGGTGTATTACTTGATCTGCCCGATCATGGCACACTGCAAGCCTGGTTAAGGAAAATTCGGATTAACGACAGTGAACGATACACTAAAAATTTGACGCATTTTAGTGATAGTCTTCTGCTGGATGACGTGATGCGGGGAAAAATCAAAGAAGCAGATTTCTACAAAAAAATTGCGGCAGAGTCAAACATGCCACTTATACTCGTTAAATACTTGGTAAAAAGGATGCAATCCAAAAAGAACCTTAATCGGGAAATGTTGGACGCGGCTACCAAATTACGGGGGCAATTTCAGATCGGAATCTTGAGTAATGCTGGCGACTCTACAAGGCAAGTGATGGTAAACAGGTATCACTTTGATGAACTTTTTAATGAGATTATCATTTCTGCTGAAGAAGGAGTTGCCAAACCCGACGAAAAATTATTTTGGATTGCATTGGAGAGAGTCAATTCACTTCCAGAGAACACAATTTTTATCGATGATATGATTGAAAACATTGAGGCAGCAAAAAAAATTGGCTTGCGAACGATTCATCACACTGATAATCAATCTACCATTGCATGTTTGGAGTTATTGATCCATGACAGAGGTTAAGCCTTGCTTGTACTTGGTATCTACACCGATTGGAAACCTTGGCGATATGACATTCAGGGCTGTAGAGGTTTTGAATTCAGTCGATCTTATCGCCAGTGAGGACACGCGAAAAACAAGCATTTTACTCAAACATTATGGCATCTCAAAACCGCAGATTGCCTTCCACACTGTTAATGAATCTAAAATGGTGCCGAAATTAGTTGAACGGCTGCTTGAGGGCGAATCGATAGCCTTGGTGACCAACGCTGGTACGCCAGGGATATCCGATCCGGGGTATTCCCTTGCCCATGCGGCGATCCAGGCTGGGATTGATGTCACGTCAATACCAGGTGCATCAGCTGTAATAACAGCCTTGACGCTATCAGATTTGCCGATGCACAGCTTTACATTCAAAGGCTTTGCACCACATAAAGAAGGTCCGCGAAAGCGTTTCCTCCTTATGGAAGCTGAATCGTCGCATACACTTATTTTTTATGAAAGTCCTTATCGATTGAAGGCCTTTTTGTCTAATGCAATGGAAATTTATGGGGATAGGCGAGCGGTTGTGGCCAATGACCTCACGAAAAAGTTTGAGCATATTTTTAGGGGAACACTAAGTGGTTTGATTGCAGAACTGGCAGACGTTGCGTTAAAAGGAGAGTTTTGTGTTCTTATTGAGGGGAATTTAGATCTACCTAAGAAAAATGCAAGGGATTAAGATCTTTTAAATCCGAGAAAGTATCCAGGTTCTCTGCCTTCTTCAAGTTTGACGTTATCCAATAGGTGGCTGGTGTCATAACGACTTCAACACCGACTTTAAAAAGATAGTTGGTGAGTGTCAGCGTCCAAAACAACTGCCAGGGAAATATTCCTGTTAGAGCTGCAATCGCGACGAAAATTGCCGTGTCAACAAGCTCTCCAACAATCGTGCTGCTGATGGTGCGTACCCACAAGCGCTTCCCCTTTGTAATGTCCTTGAGAATTGCCATCGTTATCGCATTGGTGAAACTGCCGCCCAGATAACCAAGGATACTGGCGAGCACAATACCTCCAGAACTTATTCCACCCAATACAGCATCATATGCATCCTGACCCACCTGGGATTGCCACGTTGGTTCTGGTGGAAGTGACTGAATCAGTAAAAACATCAGAAACGTAAAAATTAATCCAATAAACCCGATCCAAATGACCCGACGGGAATTCGCATAGCCATATACTTCTGTAAGAATGTCACCAAAAATATAGGCAACTGGGAAAAACAGTGTCCCGGCATCAAATGCCATCGGGATTTTCGCAATAGAAAATCCCCAATCGATGAGTTTTGCAGATGAAGCGATATTGCTTAAGACGAGCACAAGCGAAAACACGACGGTAATCACATCAAGAAAGCGATAGGTGCGAAAAGGCGCAGGTAGGTTTGAATTTGCGTTTGTTGTCATTAGAATAAAGTATAAACGTTTTCCAGTTATACTTTTATTGTATGCACCGTTTTTATTTGGACCCTATTGCAATTCAAGACAACCAAGTCAATTTCCCTGATTCTGCAGCAAAACAGATCGAACATGTGTTGCGTCTGAATTTGATTCAAAGTCATGTGCTGGTTCTGGACGGAAGCGGTTGGGAATATCTGGTTCAGCTGAGGGGGCACGACAGCGGTAAACTCAAAGGTGAGGTAATAGAAAAAATATTAGGAAAATCTGAACCCGAGGTAATGTTGACTATTGGCTTCAGTATGACCAGACGTGAAAAAGTGGAATGGATTCTTCAAAAAGGAACAGAGATCGGCGTTACATGTTTCCAACCTTACATTAGCGAACGTAGTTTGCTGCAGGATCCCGACCTGAAAAACTCGAAGCAAAACCGTTGGGAAAGCATTATCCGGGAGGCTGCAGAACAATCTCACCGATCGCGTTTACCCATTTTGCTCAGACCACAGCATTTCACGGAGATCATTAATACAGAAGGAAGCGAATCCATATCCAAACTCATTGCGTGGGAACAAGAACCTGATGATCACAGACTCAACCCAGAACAACTTCACTCGGAAATGGGCAAAAAACCTCAAGAAGTGTTTGTGATGATAGGCCCTGAGGGCGGATTTAGTAATAAAGAGATAGAGGCTGCGACGAATAGGGGATTCCAGCCTTTTTCACTGGGGCCAAGAATACTGCGGATGGAGACAGCCTGTGTAGCAGCTTGTGTGTTGGTCTTGCATCTTCTGGAGACCGCTCCATAGGCTTTCCCTATTAATCAACCTGAGTTACATCCGTTATTCTACTTTTTAAAGTGAAATAAAAATTCTGCCTGATAATTTCCGTTGGATCCGCAAGACAAGTATTAAGTAAACAAAATACTACGGTTGGGTAGTAGATTACGCAGTCGATTTTGCAGGTTTTTACCTGCTCCAAGATTTCTCCCGATTTCGTCCCGTACTGCGACAATGGTTCCCAGTTTGCATCCCTCTATGTTGGTATTTCGAATATCCGTTCCTTGCATCCATTGTTTAACCAATTCCAGGGGCATAACCCAGTAATTACCGGTAAACTGATCCCCAAACCGGTTAATCAGGTTAATTGATGGTTCAAAACGCTTGCCAATCTGTTTGCCAGCAGTCATCCCCAGAGCATAATAGGGAAGTGTAGAAAAAGTTTTGAGATACTCTACTGGCATAAATACAATGTCAGTTCCACGTTTCATCAACCCAAGGTTCAATGATTGCATCGAGGCAATTAGATCAAATCCGTAGGCGTCTTGCATTGTTGTGTGAATGGCGTGTGACTCGGACTCAGTGAGTGCAGAAAAACCTGTTTTTTGAAAAGCTCTTGTAGGTGGATTGGTAGAATCGTTTGTCTGTATAAGGGAAGTTTTGCGGAGTTTTACTGCGAAGAATCCATTTGTTCCGTAGAGATGCGGCCATATCCGCAGACTATTGCGTAACATCGGAGAGAATTCTTGACCCTCAAACCCGAGTAGACCCGGTGCATGAAGATCAAATTTATCGATCATTTCTATTTCTATTGCATTTGGATAGTTTTTTAGAAGCCAATCAACGACCTGCTCGTTTTCTTCAGGCGCCATCGTGCAGGTTGAATATATTACTTCTCCTCCGACACGGGCAGCTTTTACGGCTGACTCCAAAAGTTTACTCTGTCTTACTGCTAAACGCTCACGTTCATTAATGGTAATAGGGCGGTGGGGATGGCTTTCAGAAATGCGCAGGCTTTCCATGCTACATGGCGCATCCAGCAATACACGGTCAAATAGGTTTGGAAACCAATCTCCAAATTTTTCTCCAGGGTAGTTGGTTATTCCCAAGTTAGCTAGTCCCCATGTCTGAGTGACGATTTTGAGTGCTTGCAAGCGGTTTGTGCTCGAGTCATTAGCTACGATTAAGTTGCGATCCCGCGTAGTATCCGCAAGTTGCGTGGTTTTACCGCCTGGAGAGGCTGCCATATCCAACGTCAGACAGTTAAGGTTAGGAGTGTCAAAGAGGGAGACGGGCAGAATGGAGGAAGCATCCTGAACGTAGTAATACCCAAGGCGGTGTTCCATCGTTTGTCCTGGGGGTGTTTCAAAATGCTGTAATTGCCAGGCATGATCACAGAAAGGCAAGATATTAACCTTCCAGTCATACCTCTTCGTCCAACCCGAAATATCTGCAGCGATGTCTGTCCGTTTGATTCGGTTAATCCGGATTGCTGGGTTGGCTTGTTCAGTTGAAGTTGCGACCAACCTTTCATAGTCCAAGGTAGATAGATAAGGCTTATACCTTTCCAAGATCGTTTGAATTTCGTTCGAAAAATTATCCATTATTTTTCAATGAAGAAAACAAGTTCGTTGCCCACCAGCAGGCTTAGCACTTGCCACGAATAACCAGCAATAGCTTTGGTAATCATAGCGGTATGAACATCGATAAGGGAGTGGTGGCCAGCCAAATCAAAAGCGGGCAAACTGACGACGATCGTTTTTACCTGCAATTTTTCAAAAAAGTATCTGTTGGACCCCGGTTGTCGTTTTTCGAAGCGATGGGCTTCTTTAAAGAAAAATGCTGCATCTGCAAATTCACTTGGGGTCGCAATAAGAATATCCTGTTGGAACGCCTTGGCATTTGTGTGAATTGTGCGGAAAAACTGGTTGAGCAAATCTATTCTGGGCTTATGGATATCAAAGGCAAAGTATTGAGTGGCATCCGGAAGGTTCATCCAGGGTATAGCCAGCGGATTTAATCCGCAGGCAAGGTCCAGGATTGTATTTACTCTGCCGATATGCTCAAAGATTTTCTGATAAAAAAGCGCAAGGAAAGGAAGTCTTTCGTGGGTGGACGCATGTTTTTCCATCACACTCAATGCCCAAGCTCGAATGGCTTCCTGATTATCCTCATGAGATTCCAATAATATGGATTCTTGAGGGTAATCTACGTTTTCCAGGTAAGGGGCAACGATGTTGTGGAGTTTTCTGCGGAATACTTGCTCTACTTCACTCTTCGAGCGGTCTGGTAGCGTTTCAGTAGCAAGCAAATGGCGGAGCATCGTTTCTGGGAGAAATAAGTTCCGGTATTTTTTCGATCGTTGTACCGATCTTATGATTTCTTCTGCGTCCTCAATATTCATTTCAGTCTCTACTGATTAAGTATGCCAGCTCGTTAGGAAAAACAAATTTCTGCACGCTAAAAGGCATTCCTTCTATCAGTTGGTCAAAAGATTGGGCATAATTGGTGCCCATCCCCTTTTTTTTGCCACCCAAGCTGAACAAAGGGTAGGTAACAAGAATATGGTTTGCGTTGATAGATGAAAGAACCTTTCCAGCCAGTGATTTGTCAATCTGGTCCAGGAGTGGAATGGTTTTGAGCAAAAAAGCCACCTGGGCAGGTTTGGTGGGAATGCTGTTGCTCAGGTCACATTCAAAAATATCGCCCTGGTAATGTTGGGATAAAAAGACCTGCTTCAACAAATTGAGGACAGATAGAACCACATCGCAGGCGTCATAGTGAAAATTTAATGCGAGAGGCATCCACGGGATTGCAAGCGGATTTAAACCACAGGCAAGGTCCAATACTGATACAACAGGGGAAATAGGCTCAAGACATGTCTCATAAAAGACGTTTAGATAAGGAATCCGTTCTGCCGTAGACGCATGCAATTTCATCATCTGGACCGCTATTCGTTTGTATTCGTTCAAACTAATAAGGTCGTTTCGTGTCAATAATTGTATCTGCTGCGCATAGTTGTTCTTTGGTGTTAAGTAGGCTCCGATGATTTGATGCAACCTTGTGCGCACTGCCTTGATTGTTTTGGGAATGTCTTTGTGTCTGCCGAGTTCCTCAGATGAAATTTTATACACCAGTGATGGGGTGATTTGGGCGTATTTTTTGGATTTAGTAACCTCTTTTACCAAGGCGGTCAGAGCGTCTTCATTTTGTTGATGCATTGCTCAACCACTCCATTAGCCTGACCATAAATTGCAGATTGTGCATGGTAGCAAGGCGCAAGTAGGCAGAATCCTGCATCTTATACAGGTGGTGAAGATAACCAAGGCTCAGTTCCTTGCAAACTGGGCAGTCACATTCAGGCGAAACGCTTTCGTCTTTGCGCATGTGGTAATCATCTTTTATGTAGACAAATTTAAACCAGTCTTTACCGGAATCCAATTTGACCTTTGGCGAAGTGAATGCATAGAGCCTGCCATGTCTTGCGTCCCGGGTTGGCATGGCGCAATCGAACATTTGGTACCCCATGGCAAAGCAGGCTGCCACACTAAGAGGGTGTCCTATACCAAGCGCATGAAATGGAATAGCCGCTGGGATCAGTTCGCGGGTGTATTGGAGGATATCGGTAAGGAGTGTTGATTGGTCGTCAAGCGGCCAACCCCCAAAACCGTAGCCGTCAAAACCAATTTCAAGTAATTCCAGGGCACATTGACGGCGCAGTTCAGGATGTCCGCCGCCTTGAATAACAGCAAAAATGAGCGGCCGCTTTAGATCATTTCCTTTTCTTGAGTCCCATTGCTTGATGAATGCTGTTTTGCTGCGTTTTGCCCAGGCAATGGTTCGGTGGACAGCAACTTGCTGTTCCTCGATGGATGCATCAACATGTGTGCAATCATCGAGGCAAATCAAGATATCGGATCCGTATCCCATTTGGAGTTGAATGCTCTTTTCTGGTGTCAGGATCAGTTTACGGCTTGAATTCTCAGGTCGGAAAATGATGCTGTTTTCGTTCAGGCTTCCAAATTTAGGGTTCTGCCTGATTAAGGAGTAAGCCTGGAATCCACCCGAGTCTGTCATGATTATCCGATTCCAACCAGACATCTTGTGTAAACCGCCGAGGGACTGTATTACAGAAGAGCCTGGCTTTTGCATGAGATGGAAGGCGTTCATCATGACCGCCTGTAAACCCAGTTCTTCCAGGTCTTTTGAGATCAGACTGCGTACATAGCCAAAAGTTGCGTCAGGCAAAAAAGCAGGAAAGGAAAGGCTTTTGCCCCGGACAGTTAACTCAGCCATTGAATCTCACTCTTGCAGACTGAGGTCGATCAATAATCAGGATAAATTCTGCCTTGCGGGATTGGACGGCTGAGGTTACTTCCTCAACACTGCCGATGTAACTTCGTTCGTGGGGCGTCGTTAAATCACAGGCTAAGAATACTTGCTGTTTTTTTCCGAAAGATTGGGTTACTTCGTCCAGTAATTTACTAAGGCGGTAAGGAGTGTCCATAAGAATGATGGGACAATGCATTCGAGATAACTTGTGCAAGGTCTGCTGGCGTTGTTCTGTTTTTGGCGGCAGGAAACCGCCAAAGTAATACTCTCGTAAGTCGAATGGACAGATGGAAATCGCTGTCATTAAAGATGAGACACCAGGAACAGGGATAATTCTGACTTTCATTTCCAATAGTAACTTTAGCAATTGTCTGCCCGGATCTGAAAATAGGGGTGTTCCGCAATCAGAAATCAAAGCCATATTCTTGCCATTCATCAGATCAATCAAAATATCCTGAATCATGGCGTCTTCATTGTGTTCATTTAGTTCTATCAGTGGTTTCGTTATTTCCAAACCTTTGAGCAGGCGAGCGCCAATTTTGCGCTCTTCGCACACTACGACATCCACTTCGGAAAGGGTTTGAACAGCTCTGGCGGTAATGTCTGATGAATCCCCGATAGGGGTGGCTACAATGTATAAGGTACCTGAGGGCTGGGTCACTAATTATTCTCCATGGCTTTGACTGTGATTATAAATCAGCATTTTGTTGTTTGAAAATTTTTCTTGTGGCATAATACTGCCAATACCATTAGAGGTCTTATGAAAAAAATCAGTCGTATATCCAAAATTTCATTGCTTCTGGCTGTTCTTTTTACTATCGACAAGCTGTTGGGGGTTGGCCGACAGATGATAATTTCTCGGCAATTCGGGCTTTCGGCTGAGTTGGATGTATTTAATGCCGCCAACAACCTGCCGGATATGCTTTTTATGCTCATTTCAGGTGGCGCGTTGGCTATTGCCTTCATTCCAGTATTGACCGAAATATTAACCAAAGATGGAGAAGAAAGAGCCTGGAGATTATTCTCCAATATTCTGAATATCGCATTCTTAATTACTGCGTTTCTCGCAATTGTTATTGGGATATTTGCCCAACCTTTGGTAAGTGGTCAACTGGGTATCGCTCCTGGTTTTACGCAAGACCAGATGGAACTCACAGTTAGTCTCTTGCGATTAAATCTTGTTGCAACCTTGATTTTCTCATTGAGTGGGTTGGTAATGGCCAGCTTGCAAGCGCACCAGCACTTTTTGCTGCCCGCCCTTGCACCTATTTTTTACGACTTTGGGCAAATCTTTGGCGCTGTCGTGCTCGCACCTGCAGAACCTTACACATTAGGACCAATCCGTTTTCCGGCGGCAGGTTTAGGTGTCGAGGGACTCGTTTATGGTGTGATACTTGGCGCATTGCTGCATCTCTTGGTGCAGGTACCAGGGTTGCTCAAGCATAAGTTCAAGTGGTCTCCAAAGCTTGATGTAAACAACCCTGAAACCAAGAAGGTTCTCAAGTTGATGGGGCCGAGATTGCTCAGTATGTTGTTTATCCAGTTAATTTTCCTGGTGCAAGACAATCTTGCTTCTCGACTATCTGTGGGGTCTGTGACTGCATTAACCTATGGGTGGTGGATCATGCAAGTGCCAGAAACGTTGATAGGTACCGCCATTGCGACTGCAATCCTACCTACTCTGGCGGAACTTTTCACCAATAACGCAATGCCTGAATTCAAGTCTAGAGTCGAGCGTGCTGCCAAAGTCATGCTTGCAATGACTATCCCCATTGCAGTCATTGCCGGTGTGGTAATTGAACCGGTTATCCAAACCCTTTTTGGATTTGACATTGCCGATACCCTCAGAGTAGCCAATGTAACCAGAATCTTTCTATTAGGAATCATTGGGCATTCGATTGTTGAGTTATTTGTGCGTGCTTTTTACGCCCTTCAAAAGCCTAAATATCCATTGCTTGGTGCTCTGCTTACGCTAGTTGTTTATGTCATCGTAGGAATTTCATCGCACAAGGTTTTTGAAGCAGCGGGAATTGCTGGTGCTAACACCTTGGCTTATGCGATACAGGCTATTTTTCTCTTGGTGTTCTTAAACAAAAGCCTTTCAAGTAAACAATTGCTTAATCCTGCTTTGTGGCGTGGTATTGCAGCCGCTGTAGCCGGAGGAGCAGCAGCCTGGCTTATCAACGATGTCATGCCTGGATATTCAAACACACTTATCTCTGCTGTGGCAGGTGCACTTATTGGTGTAGTGATAGCCGTTTTAATTATCCGGAGGGATTTGCGCGAGTTGGTCAACTTATAAGCATAAGGTATAATGCTCCGTCTATGGAAAACAATTTGAACGAAAATAATGAAAACATAGAACCAACAGGCTCTAATGAATTTGATCTTTTACCTAAAGAAGAAATAACTCAGATTGGACCTACTGAGAGCGATGAAAAGCCTCAGAAAAAGAGAAAGGGTCCATGGATCTGGATAGGTATCCTTTTTTTGATAATATCGTTGGCAATTGGTTCCTGGTTAGGTTACCGCAAAGGTATAGCTAGAAGGCTGAACCTTGAAAAGACGACGGTTGTGGAACAGGCCGCAAAACAGTACGAATTGGCCTATCAAGATTTGTCCTCCGGAAACTTAGAGAATGCTCAAATGCGCATTGAATACGTCATCGAGATCTATCCCACATTTCCTGGCGCACCAGAACTCTTGCAATCCATCTTGATGCAGCTGCAAAAACCGACCCCAACGCCCACATTAGCTTACATATCTACTCCGACACCAAATTTTACTGCAACGCCGGATTTACGAAGCGAGGAAGAAGCATTTGCGACAATTCAGGCCAATATAATAAACCAGGAATGGGATGCAGCCATCGGAAATATTTTGGCAATTCGGCAGATTAATTACAACTATCGAACCGTAGACGTAAATGGTTACTATTATGTTGCTTTGCGCAACCGCGGTATTCAAAAAATTCAGTCAGGTCAACTTGAACAAGGTTTATACGATCTTGCTACAGCAGAACAGATTGGACCTCTGGATGGTGAAGCAGATGGTGTTCGCAATTGGGCTGAGTTATATCTTACTGGTGCCAGTTTTTGGGATGTCAACTGGCTACAGGCTATAGATATTTTCTACCAGGTTCAGGTAGCATACCCTTATATGATAGATTCTTCTGGAATGACGGCACTTGACCGTTACCGCATTGCCTTGTATAAGCTGGGTGACCAGTTTGCGGCAACCGGTAATTATTGTGAGGCATACGAGTACTACACACTCTCCCTTGGTGTCATGAGCGACCCACAGGTTCAGGCGACAGCCACACTGTATTATGAAAACTGCCAAAATATGGAAAAAACTCCAGAGGGTGGATTTGAACCAACCCCGGAGTTAACTGAGACTCCGCCTGCCACTGAAACGTCCACGACTCCAGTGCCTGAAACAGAACAGCCTACACAAGAACCAACCCAAGAACCCACCCCAGAGTCAACTCCATAATTCAAATAATCGTCAATATTATCAATAGAACCAGCCTAATTGGCTGGTTCTATTAGTAGTGAAAGTAGGAGTGAAAAAACCTCAAGAGACCAACAGTCTACTTTCTAAAAACTGTTATTCTTGGACCGCTCGTTGATGACTTTAGAATTGCAGTTGTGAATTAATAAACCTATGCATGCATGAATCATTTCTTAAGTATCCCTACAAGGTCGTGTTCCATTGCGGATGAAATCATTACTGGAACAATACTCCCAACTTTTGCTCTGCCATTAACGATGACCAAACCATCAATTTCTGGTGCATCGCGATAGGTTCTGCCTACCGATATCTTGTTGCGTTCATCAATACCCTCTATGAGGGTGTTTAGCGTTTGTCCAACGAATTTCTGGTTGTTTTCATACGAAATAGCTGCTTGTAAAGACATCAACTCGTCAAGTCTCGCATGCTTTGTCTCTTCAGATATTGGATCTCCCAAATCAAATGCGCGGGTTCCTTCTTCCGGTGAATAGGTAAATACGCCCACATGGTCAAACTTTATCTCGCTGACAAAAGCTTTAAGTCTTTCAAATGCCACAGAGGTTTCTGTAGGATAACCTACAATAAAGGTTGTGCGGATAGCCAGACCCGGGATCCGTGCACGCATTGTTGCAATTGTATTGCGCACCCATTCCAGATCCGATGGGCGGTTCATGGTTCTCAGTACAATTTCATCAGCATGCTGCAGAGGAATGTCCAGGTATGGTAGCAGTTGCTCGGATTCTGCCATCAGATCGATCAATCGCTCAGTAATGGATCCCGGAAAAGTATAAAGCAGTCTAATCCAGGGAACGCCTTCAAGCATGGGGATTAGCTGTTCTAAAAGTTGTGCCAGACCGTCTTTTTTCCCCAAATCCTGGCCATAGTCGGTTACGTCCTGGGCGATCAGGTTGACTTCTTGTATCCCGTAATCAGAGAGCAGTTTTGCGTCCCGAAGGATGTCCTGTATCGGCCGGCTGACCAAAGGACCTTTGACGCCTGGAATAGCACAGAAAGCACAGGCTCTCCGACATCCATCAGCAATTTTGAGATAAGCACTTTTTCCTTGAATTGCGATTCCAGGAATTGCTGGGTCGTTACAAATTTTGGGGTACCCGGGGAATACCAGTGTTGGTGTTTTGCCCTTTTTTTGGCTAAGTTTTTTAACCAACTGGACGATGTCATTGATATTCCGAGTGCCCATCAAACCGTCAATTCCAGAAACCTGCTCTACTAATTGAGATTGATACCTTTGAGACATGCATCCAGAAGCAATAACTTTTTGCCCGGACTTCTTGTGTTCTGTCCAATAATTCAATACTTCCAGAGATTCCTCTCTGGCTTCATGGATAAATCCACAGGTGTTTACCAGGATGTATTCAGCATTATCCGGGTTATCGATGGACACGATGTTGTTATTTGAGAGGAGATCCGCAATACCTTCAGAGTCAACCAGGTTTTTAGCGCACCCGAGAGAGATGATGTGAATAGTACCCGCCATTATTTTGGACATTATGGATTCACTACTGGGGTTAATATGTCTAAACTTGGAATAACTTCCATGCCAGACTCTGAAAATCTCAGAAAGATGCTTTCGCCCATTTTTCCGATTGCATCTAACTGTTCTTGGTTGAAAATAAGGTCGAGGGCAGCTGCATTACCAGCTTCCACCACGATGTACTCATCTGCTGAATAGGCGTTTGCGCTACCGGAAAGCATTCGTCCGGAAAAAGCTTCGTCTCCATCAACATTGATCCGCACCCAGACCGTCTGAGTAACATGTACAATCAGCTGCATGGCAGCATTCTCCTCAACAGGGAAAAAAATTGGGGTAAGAGTAGGAATAAGGTTAGCTTGATTAGTTATCTCCGGGGTTGTGGTTACTGATTGAACCTCCACAGTTTGCGTGCCTATCAAAACTTCCATCACTCCAGGAAGTTCTGTGCTTTTTTCAGAATCAGAAGGCTGTTCAATCATTCTAATTAATCCCCAAGCAAGAAAAAGAACAATACCTACTACCATCAACGTCCCGAACAGAAGGTCAAGTGTAAAAAGTTTTTTGAGGGATAACAAGAAAGGAGGAATAAGTTTGATTTTGCTTGGAGAATTGCGTTTCTTTTGATTGGTTTCATTCCTTCTCTCTTGGAGTGCATCAGCGAAACGGATAAGGAGTGATTCGACATCAAGGTTTAAAAAGTCAGCATAATTCTGTAGTATGCCTTTAGCCTGCATTGGGTTCGCAAAAGCATCAAGGTCACCTCGTTCTAATGCCTGAATATGGATTTGGGGAATGTGGGTTTGCTCAATAATTGTTCCCCAAGGGATGTTCAGGTATTTACGTCTTATTACCAAATCCCTGCCGATATCAAGCAGCAATTTTTGCGAGTTGCTGGTTTTCCTCAATTCGTTGGTTTGAGAATTCTGATTGTTGATTTCAGGCACATTGACGTTAAATTGACTCGTGGATGGTACCGAGGTGTTTTCAGCAATATTGGGATCTGAAACCTCAATCTCTCCATCTACTTTTTCTAAAATTGTGGTTGTGGAACTCGTCAGGGAAATATTGGGCTGTTCCTCTGTTTCCAAAGGTGTCCCAAGATATTCAGCGTAAATCTTCAGAAATCCTCTTACTTGCGTCACAGAACCTAAATTTGCATACTCGTCATCTTCTAATTCACGCAGTATGCCCAATCGAATACGGGTCGATTTGGCTACTTGTTCAAGAGGAATGTGCTGTTCCTGACGAATTTTTTTTAGCTGTGAGCCAGTAATAATAGACATTTTACAAATTCTAACAAAAACCGACCTGCAGCGCCACTTATACAGCTTCAGGTCGGTATGGTTCAGCAGATTACGGATTATTCTTTAGTAGCGTCTGATTCGTTTTCGCTGACTTCCTCAGTCGGTTCTTCTGAGTCTTCGATTGTTTCTGCCAATTGCTCTTCTACTGGTTCAGCAACCCTGACAACTTCACCTTCTCGGCGAACCACAACTTTTACTTCTGGCACCAGATCAATGGTGAGGTGAACAGGCAGATCATATTCACCCAATTTACGGATTGGTTCCATAACGATCTGATGACGGTCAACATCGATATCTTTTAGTTCCTTGATTTTTTCAGCAATCATTTGACTGGTAACAGAACCATACAGTTTTCCAGTTTCCCCAGCCTTCATTGCAAAGTTCAGTGTGAGGGACGAAAGCACTTCTGCAACACCCTTCAACTCGTTATTCAGGATTGCACGCATTTCGCTTGCCTTCTTACCGATTGTTTCAGCTAACTTTTCGGAACTTCTGGTTGCTGGTAGAGCTAATCCTTGTGGTACCAGGTAATTTCTGGCGTAACCATCTGCTACCCTCTTGATATCCCCCGCTTTCCCCAATTTATACACATCTTTAATTAATAATACTTTCATCACAAGCCCTTTCTTAAGCTTTTTATTTTTTTTGCTCTAAATGAAGGGTACAACATTTGAGCCGCAAAATTTTACCATAAAATAAAACCTTGCAAGATCCATCTGAATACAAAAAATTGTGTGTAAAAAATAAATACAGATAGGGAATGGATTATACTTATGCCGTAAAGTTTGACCAATATTCTTTTATAGAGGAAAGTCATGACTGATCAAGAAAATTATGACCGTTGGTTTCAAGAAAAGTACGAGCCTGTTCAAAAAAAATATCCAGAAAGAAAAAAAGCGTTCACAAACTCATCAGGAATTCCAATTCCAGCAATTGTCCAACCGGACTCCATCGATGTTGACAATTACGAAAAATTAGGATTTCCCGGAGAATACCCATTCATTCGTGGTGTTCAACCCACAATGTACAGGGGTAGATTCTGGACAATGCGTCAGTATGCAGGTTATTCAAATGCTGAAGAATCCAACAGACGATACCGGTTTTTACTGGAGCAGGGTCAGACAGGCCTTTCCGTTGCATTCGATCTTCCGACTCAGATTGGTTACGATGCTGATGATCCGATTTCATTGGGCGAAGTTGGAAAAGTAGGTGTTTCCATTTCTTCCATAGAGGACATGGAAACACTGTTTCAGGGTATCCCTCTCGATAAAGTATCCACCAGCATGACTATTAATTCCCCTGCAGCCATCCTTCTTGCAGCGTATATTGCTGTGGCAAAACGCCAGGGTGTGGAACCGCATAAACTGCGCGGCACTATTCAAAACGACATCCTTAAAGAATATCTTGCCAGAGGAACGTACATCTTCCCACCAACCCCAAGCATGCGGTTGATAACAGATGTTTTTCAATATTGCCAGAGGGAAGTTCCAAATTGGAACACTATCAGCATTTCTGGCTATCACATACGGGAGGCAGGTTCCACTGCAGCTCAAGAAGTTGCGTTCACATTGGCAAATGCAATTGCATACATTGAAGCAGCTCTGAAGGTAGGCATGCAGATAGATTCATTTGCCTCGCAACTTTCCTTCTTCTTCAATTCACACAACAATTTTTTTGAAGAAATCGCCAAGTTTCGGGCAGCAAGGCGGCTCTATGCCCAAATTATGAAGGATCGCTATCATTCTCAACTGCCGGATTCGCAAAAATTACGCTTTCACACCCAGACTGCAGGTTCAACCCTGACTGCCCAACAGCCTGAAAATAACGTTGTCAGGGTCACTCTACAAGCTTTGGCTGCGGTGCTTGGTGGTACGCAATCTTTGCACACAAACAGCATGGACGAGGCTCTATGGCTGCCCACTGAAAAATCGGTCCAGGTTGCTCTGAGAACCCAACAAATTCTGGCGCATGAATCTGGTGTGGCAGACACCGTCGATCCGCTGGCTGGGTCTTATTATGTGGAGTACCTCACTGATCAAATTGAAGAAAAGGCAATGGATTACATTAGCAAAATCGATGATATGGGGGGCGCGTTAAAAGCGATCGAAAATGGTTACATGCAAAATGAAATTCAAGATGCCGCTTATGCTGCCCAACGAGCACTGGAAAAAGACGAAGATATAGTAGTCGGAGTCAACAAGTTTGAAGTAGAGGAAAATATTGTTCTTGAGTCTTTAAAAATCGATCCCTCTATTGAGAATCGACAAAGAGAAAAATTAGCTGAATTACGTAAAAACCGCGACAATGAAAAGGTGAGTGGTTTATTAACACATCTCGAAAGTGCAGCGAAAAGCGAACAAAACCTGGTGCCTATCTTCATCGAATGTATGGAAAATAAGGTGACCTTAGGAGAAATTTGCGGCCTTTTACGCAATATTTGGGGTGAATACCGCGCCCCCAATTTTCTTTGATAGGTGGTAAAGGATGAAAATTAAAAAAATTAACCATGTGGCTATTGTTGTTAAAGATATCGATGAATCTCTTGGATTCTGGCAGCAGGCGTTTGGTCTAGAACTCGACCACGTTGAGGATGTGCCTTCACAACAAGCAAAAGTGGCATTTCTTCCCATAGGGGAAAGCGAGGTTGAACTCGTACAGCCTACCACTCAGGAATCGGGCATGGCAGCCTATTTGGAAAAAAGAGGTGAAGGTTTGCACCATCTCTGTATAGAGGTGGAGGATATTGAATCAACACTTGCAGGGCTTAAAGACAAAGGAGTTCGTCTTATTGACGAGGAGCCAAAAGTTTTACCCGGAAGGAAAATGGCCTTTATCCATCCCAAAGCTGCAAACGGGGTGCTGATTGAATTATATGAACTGACAGAACCAGGAGAGTCTGATAACTCATAATTCAACAGTTTTTGTTTGCCGTAATTTTTTGTAACATCTTTAATTTTTGCCCTTGGGAATTATTGTGCTTTTCCGAAATCTCACCAAAAAAGGGAGCAAAACATGATCATCACCAATGGAAGAATAGTAACCTGGGGAAACCCGAACCATATCTTAGAGGGTTACGAGATCTTAATTCAAGATGGTATCATTCAGTCCATCCAACCCGCAGGAAGCTTAACTAAACTTTACCCCGAAGAAACGTCTGTAGATGCAGGTGGACAGCTTGTAATGCCAGGCAACATTTGCGCTCACACCCATTTTTACGGGGCTTTTTCGAGGGGTATGGCTATTCCCGGTGATCCACCTGCAAATTTCAAAACAATCCTTGAAAACTTATGGTGGAAGCTGGATAAAGCACTGGACGAGGAAGCCGTTCGTTATTCTGCATTGGTTTGCCTAGTGGACGCAATTAAGTATGGAACGACTACTTTGATAGACCATCATGCCTCTCCCAGTTTTATTGAGGGCTCTTTGGACATTATTCATGATACGGTAGTAGAAAGCGGCCTGAGGGCATCGTTGTGTTACGAAGTAACCGATCGTGATGGTAAGGAAAAAGCCAGGCAAGGGATTTTGGAAAACGCTCGTTTTATAAACAGGGTTGCTAAAAAGCAGGCGAACCCATTAGTGAGAGCCCATTTTGGTTTGCACGCTGGTCTTACCGTATCCGACGAAACCTTGACCGAGTGCCTTGAGGCAAACAACAATCAGGCAGGTTTTCATGTCCATGCAGCTGAAGGTAGGGTGGACCAGGAAGACTCTTTAAATAAATATCAAAAGCGGGTTGTTGAACGTTTTTATGACAGGGGTATTCTGGGTCCAAGAAGTATATTGGCTCATGGGGTCCATACGAGTGAAAGAGAACAGGAGTTACTGGCTGAAACCGGGACCTGGCTTTCCCATCAACCAAGGTCGAATATGAATAATGCCGTGGGAGTTGCTCCAATTCTGGAGATGATGCAAAAAGGAGTCAAGGTAGTGCTGGGGAACGATGGATTTTCCAATGCGATGTGGGAAGAATGGAAAGCAGCCTACTTCATCCAGAAAGATCATGCGCTGGATCCGAGGTTAATGAATGGATATGAAGTTCAGCAAATCGCGGTAGAGAATAATTCGCGGTTAGCCACTGATATTTATGATGGATTGTGCATAGGCACTGTGGTAGATGGCGCAGCTGCAGATTTAATTTTTGTGGATTACCACCCAATCACCCCCTTAACGGCTGGTAATTTACCCTGGCACATATTGTTTGGTTTTCGGGAGGGCATGGTTACTGCTACCATCGTAGCAGGGAAGTTGTTGATGAAGGATCGGAAACTGCTCGTGCTCGACGAAGTAGAAATTGCTTCAAAAGCGCGCGAATTGGCTGAGAGAACCTGGAAAAAAATTCATTAAGAAGAGGAAAATTATATGTCATACACCATTGGAATCATTGGAGGAACGGGTAAAGAAGGCAAAGGTTTGGCTTACCGCTGGGCTAAGGCGGGGCACAAAGTTATCATCGGATCGCGTTCAGAAGAAAAAGCAATGAACGCAGTACAGGAGTTAAAAGAAATACTCAAGGAAGAAGGTGACATCACTGGGATGGTCAATTCTCAGGCAGTCGAGTCATGCGAGATTGCAGTTCTGACCGTGCCTTATTCTGCACATGCGAGCACCCTGGAATCTTTGAAACCTTCTCTGAAAGGAAAGATACTGATCGATGTTGTCGTTCCCCTCAATCCACCCAAAGTAACCCGTGTTTTTCTGCCGCCAGAGGGAAGCGCAGCACAACAAGCGCAGAATATTCTGGGCGATGAAACACCTGTTGTTGCAGCATTTCAGAATATTGCTTACGAGCACTTGCTGGCAGATGAACCGGTTGAGTGTGATGTTCTGGTGTGTGGGACTGGCAAAGAAAACAGAAAACTGGTTATTGGTCTTGTAGAAGATGCAGGCCTAACCGGTTGGGACGCAGGTGTGATTGATAACGCTGTTGTTGTCGAAGGGTTAACCTCAGTTTTGATAAATCTGAATATTCAACATAAGGTCTCATCTGCAGGCATCAAAATTACTGGTATTCCCACGTCCAATGAGTAAAGTCAGGTCATTGACTTTATCAACAATACCGGATATCCCCGAAATACAACCAGGAGACAACCTGGCAGCTACCATCTTTGGTGCGTTACGGATGAACCAGATACAAGTTGAAGATGGGGATATTTTTGTCATTGCTCAGAAGATTGTTTCCAAATCTGAAGGACGTTTTGTAAATCTCAGCAATGTTGTTCCAGGTGAAAAAGCCATAGAAATTGCAGCGATTGTTGAAAAAAGACCTGAGTTGGTAGAACTGATTCTGCAAGAAAGCAATGAGGTCTTGCGTACGAGGCCTGGCACCATCATCGTGGAACATCGGAGTGGTTTTGTGTGTGCCAATGCCGGCATTGACCATTCCAATGTTCAGGGAGCTTGGGGCGAACCATCTGATTGGGTCCTTTTATTGCCTGAAAATCCGGATATTTCTGCGAAGAAAATTAGAGAGGAATTAGAATTATTAACAAATAAGCAACTGGCTGTCTTAATCATAGATTCTCATGGACGGGCTTGGCGTAATGGCATCATTGGTATGAGCATTGGTTTGTCCGGTCTCCCCGCTCTGGTGGACATGCGTGGGAAACCGGACCGTTTTGATTATGCTCTGCGTGTAACCGTCATCGCCGCAGCAGATGAATTGGCTGCTGGAGCTTCCCTGGTGATGGGGCAGGCTTCGGAAGGCACACCTGTTGTCCTGGCTAAAGGTTTTCCTTATCCATTACAGGAAGATCAGGCTTCACGATTAGTTCGGACAAAGAAATTTGATATGTTCCGATGAAAGACTATGGATCTGCTTCAATCAATTCGATGCAAGTTGTAGCTCTGGCCGGCGGGGTAGGCGGGGCGAAACTTGTTGTTGGGCTGGATAAAGTCCTGAATCCGGGCAATCTCTCCGTAATTGTAAATACCGGTGACGATTTTTATCATTTTGGACTTTATATCAGTCCGGATATCGATACTGTTTGTTATGCCCTTGCAGGGATTGCGAATCCTGTACAAGGGTGGGGATTGGACGGAGAAAGCTGGGAGGTTGCCAAGGCATTAAAAGAACTTGACGCACCCACCTGGTTTCAATTGGGGGATCGTGACCTTGCAACGCACCTGGAACGAACACGGTTATTGCGGGAAGGTAAAACCTTGACCGAAGTTACCAGGCACTTTTGTAATCATTGGGGCATACGGACGCAAGTTTACCCTATGAGCGATCAGCAATACGCCACTAAAATCGTTACAAAAGAAGGCAAGATACTTGCGTTTCAGGAATATTTTGTGCGTGATCAGTGCATACCTGAAGTTGGGCAGATAATTTTCGACGCTGCTGGGAAAATGAAGCCATCACCTTTGCTTTTAGAGGCAATTCGCAGGGCAGACTTAGTTGTTCTATGCCCTTCTAATCCATGGGTCAGCATTGATCCGATACTGAATATGCCCGGAATTATTGAGCTTCTCAAAGGCAAACCAGTTGTTGGGGTATCCCCTATCATTCAAGGAAAAACCATCAAAGGTCCGGCTGCAAAAATGTTTAAGGACCTTAACTTCGAACCCAGCGCTGTGAGTGTTTTGGAACATTATTCTGACCTTCTTGACGGTTTTGTTTACGATGACCTGGATGCGGGTTTGTTTGAGAACCAAACTCACACGCGTATAATTACAAAGAGAACCAATACCATTATGAAGAATGATACGGATAAGATAGCCTTAGCCAAAGACATTCTTGAACTTGGATTGGGCATAATCAAAGGAAATTCACCTAAAGATGACCTCGATAATTTTGCCGGTTAAACCTTTTGATGAGGGCAAATCACGGCTGAGAGGGGTGCTATTAGCCGAGGAGGTAGAACAATTTAATAAGAAGCAATTTGAGTGGACATTAAGTTGCGCTGAGAAGGTGGTGGAAAAACCCAACATTTTTGTGATTAGTCACTCACATGAAGTGCTGCAGTTATCTGCTAATCTGGGTTTTGTCGCTGAAGAGGAAATTGGTAACACACTTAATGATGCGGTGATGCAAGGTATGCATGCCGTTGATGATGCTGGTGGAGGTCCGGTATTGATACTGCCAACGGACTTGCCGCTTTTGAGTGAAAATGACATCCGAGCCTTACTTGATTGTACATTAGAAGATCCGGAAATTTTGATTGTTCCAGATCGGACTTATTCTGGTACCAATGCGCTTTTACTTAGCAAACCTCACCTTATCCAACCAGAATATGGGTCACACTCGTTTCTGAAGCACTGCAATCAGGCTGCAGACAGGCATTTGAACCTAACCATCTATCACAATAAAAACATCCAAATGGATATCGACACTCCGGAAGATTTATTTGCTTTACGACAATTAACCAATATCTCACTAACTCCATAAATAATGAAAGGATTAACAAAAATGAAACGCGTTGCAATATACCTACAGGATGCACATGATTTACGTGAAGGTCTGGATATCGTGCGTTATGCGGAACAAAAAGGCTTTGAGGCAGTTTGGCAAGCAGAAAGCCGCTTGGTTAGAGATGCAATTGTGCCAATGGCCGCTTATGCAGCAGTCAGCGATAGGATAAAAGTAGGGTCCGGAGTTATTAACAATTGGACCAGGAATATCGGTTTGCTTGCCTCTACATTTTTAACTTTGGACGATCTGGCACCTGATCGGATTATTTGTGGAATCGGAGCATGGTGGGATCCGCTGGCAAGAAATGTCGGCATTGACCGAACCAAACCCTTAAAGGCTATGGAAGAAACCGTGACCGTGATGCGCCGCCTTCTCAACATGGAAAGGGTTACTTTTGAAGGTGAATTTGTGAAGGTAAACGGTATCGAGCTGGATGTTGTCCATGGCAGAAAAGAACCGAGAAATGTGCCGATCTACATTGGTGCAACAGGCGATAAGATGTTGGAGATGACTGGTCGGATTGCCGATGGTGTAGTGATGAACTACTGCGTTCCCGTCGAGTATAACGATGTGGCAATTGAACAACTAACGGTGGGATTAAATCGAGCCGGAAGACGCTTGGAGGATTTTGATCGTCCCCAGTTGGTTGTTTGTTCGGTCGATGAAGACCATGACAAGGCAATTGACACAACCCGTGAACTACTAACCCAGTATCTCGCCCAACAGCCGCACATTGCCAAAGCCTCAGGCGTCTCAAAGGATGTTGTCACCAAGATCCAGGAAATATTGGGATGGCCAGCCACACATGAACAAATCCAAAAAGCTAAGCATTTGGTGCCAGAGGATCTTATCCACCGCATTACAGCCAGCGGAACACCCAGCGAAGCCAAAGCCAAAGTTCAGGAATACATCGATCACGGGTGCACATGTCCTATCTTGTATGCGGTTGGCGGGAACGCTAAACTGCTGATCGATACATTTTCTCCAGGGGCTGAATGATTAAACAACCATCATCCAGCAATTGCTTTGTTTGCGGAAGACAGAACCATTGTGGTCTAAAGTTAGACTTTTACTTTGATGAGAACGGTGATGTGATATCAAGAAAGGTCCTGCCTGATTGCTACGAAGGTTACCCGGGAATTGTTCATGGTGGAGTCATCGCAGCAATGCTGGATGAAGCTTCCGGTCGTGCGTATTCGCAGGACCCCAACCATTTTTCCGTGACGAGCGAATTAAAAGTGCGCTATCGTAAACCTGTTCCAACAAACACAACGCTCATTATCAAAGGTTATCGCGTGAAGCAGAGAGGAAGAGTGGCGATTGCGAGAGGAGAAATTTTGGATGAAGCAGGAAATCTGTTAGCAGAATCCGAAGGTGTTTTTGTGGACATTCCTGAAGATATGAGGCAAGATGTGGATCCAGAAGCTTTTGGATGGAAAGTGTATCCTTAAGTAGACAGATTTTCATGTCTGGGTCACTCGACAATCTAATTTGTGAAACATCAGGCTGAATCTAAACAGAGATTGTGACTCGGGAAAGTAGTTTTTTAGTAAACTAAAAGGTGTGATTTTTTGATACAGTGTAGCAAACTGATTGATTGATAAATTTAAAATTAATTGTATATAGGATTGGTAAATTTAATGCAGAACATAGGCATACATTCAAAAGCTTCAAATCGGATCTATGTAATTGGTCACATCAATCCAGATACCGACTCAATTGCATCAGCTGTAGGTTATGCTTGGCTGCTCAGTGAAAGAGATGGTGTTAATACTGTAGCAGCCAGGGCGGGTGCAATTAATCGGCAGACTGCCTTTGTCTTGAAATTGCTTGGATTAGAACCCCCCATTC
>CAYVWM010000021.1:1896-23601 GCA_964455505.1 uncultured Anaerolineaceae bacterium | reverse complement strand
GCCTAGGTTGGGGGTTCGATTCCCTCCTGGGGCACAGATAATTTTCTGCTTGTTTCAAAACTGACACTGTTTATAGGTGTCTTTTTTGATTAAAAAAACAGGACTGCAATATTTAATGCAGTCCTGTAATTCGTTATTTTAAGCTCAGGCCTGGTCTGCTTCATCATCCAGTGGAAAATCAGGTTCTTCCTGAAGATCTTGCCTGACCCACAATAGCAGCATTTCTCCTTCTTCAGATTGCAGTGCGCGGGCAGCAAGAATTGGCGTTTGGCGGGTGAGCCCGATGCGATCGCGATATTCAAGAAACATGGTCTGTTTATTTTTCCATGCGTTGGAACAGCGGTCCATCAGACTCTGACTGTTAAACGTTCTCAAGGTTGTCATAGCCATATCGTAGAGATATGGGCCTTCAAGAATACCAGCTGTCCACGTGGAAGCGCTGCCGTGAACATAGTTATCATCTATGGGCTCAAATGCGGGAGTGGGTCCCTCAATAATTGTAATTTTATTATCCATAATTTATCAGCGCACAATGATACCATACTGTAAAAATCGTATTGATTGGATAGAATCAATTTCAGCTTCAATTATAAAAGATTATGGACTGACATGCATCAGTCCATAATCGATTTTCTCGTATCGTGAGCTACTCAGCTGTGGTGCTGTTCCAGAACCAGTTGTAGGCATAGTAGAGTTCGCCCTGCAACCGAATAGATATGCGTTGTTCTCCAGCTAACTCTGCCGGGATATTGTAGGTGGCGGTCAAATCTCCACCTTCCCCGGAATTGAAGGTTGTGACTTCTATTCCCTTGATTCCTTTCGTCCACATTTTGCCCATCAGGACTGTAAATTCATAGTCTTTGGGTAAATTGTGGGCAGTAATGGTGACACTTGTGTCCTTTACAACGGCATCGATGAAGAAATACGGATAACCTTTATACCCTTCAACCGGTGGTACAGGAGGTTCTACAGGGGGTGTTCCAGTGTTGTTCCAGAACCAATTGTACGCGTAGTATCCGCCTACGCCATTCAAGCGGATGGCAATTCGTTGGTCATCTTTCAGTGCCTCGGGAATATTCAGAGTGGCTTCAAAGCTGCCGCCCTCTCCAGAATCCAACTTGGCAACCTCAATTCCGCCAATACCCGCCGTGCCCATTTTGCCCATAAGCACAGTAAATTCGACTGCTTTGGGGAAGTCGCTGGTCACGATCGTAACGGTTTTACCGGCTTCTACAGCTTTGATGGAAATAGTCGGTATCTTGGCTGGGGCTGGTGCGGGTGGGGCAGGCGGTGTTGGCCATGTGCCGGTCGCTTCATCATTCCAGAACCAGTTGTAGGCGTAATAATCATTATCGGTGCCCTCAAAGCGAATAGCGATTTGGGCACGGGTTTTCAATTCTTCAGGAATATTAAACGTAGCTTCAAAAGCTCCACCATCCCCAGAATTAAAGGTTGCGACTTCAATGCCATCAATGGCTTTTGTGCCGATTTCACCCATCAAGACCTTGAAATTTTTACCTGCGGGAACATCCTTAGTCTGAATGGTAACACTGACGCCTTTCTCTACAGACTTAATCGTAAATGTTGGATAGGTTGCTGCCTGAACCTTACTAACACCAAGTAAAAGCGAGAGAGTAAGCGTGAGGGTTAGAACGATAAACAAAGCTTTTTGTCTTTTCATCTTTTCTCCTTATGATCTTGTTTTTGGTACAAATACTCATCCTCATTAATCAATCAAACTGGCTTTTTGTAATGACGTATGAAGTAATGTTAAAGTTCCCCACATGTCTTCATTTGTTATTATAGCAACTTAGAGTGCCTAATTCAACTCCTTATTGATATTGCATAGGGATTGAGAAAAAAAGACGCTCATCTGAGCGTCTTTTCAAATCTCAAGGTTTACTTTTTTTGAACCTTGATGGTCTTGGGTTGAGCTTCCACGGCTTTTGGAATTTCCAGGGTTAGTATGCCATTTTCCAGGATCGCTTCAACACTATTCGGGTCCAATGGCGTAGGTAAAGAAACAACCCGATGGAATCTGCCGCTGGGCAGTTCAGCCAGAAGATAGTCGGCGGAGGGGTCGCGTTCCAGTTTGACTTCGCCGCTGATCGTCACCACTTCGTTGACAATCTGCACTTCAATGTCATCTGCTTTTACACCAGGAAGGTAAGCTCTCAGTTGATATCCTTCAGGCTTTGCTTTGATGTCCATTGGAAATGATACCTGGGGTTCATAGTCCCGTTCCATATCGTTGATGAAGTCTGCCATTGATTGTCGGCGTATTCTACGTCCGTAGGGGTTGATGTAAATGGTCA
The DNA here is from genome assembly GCA_964455505.1 of uncultured Anaerolineaceae bacterium. GTDB lineage: Bacteria > Chloroflexota > Anaerolineae > Anaerolineales > Anaerolineaceae > Mesolinea. The sequence continues at coordinate 21,286 of CAYVWM010000021.1, read as the reverse complement.
TTGGTGTTCTCCTTTATAATCCAGTTTTATAGGAAGAATCTACTTGCCATGTGTTAGAAAGACGAAAAAGGAATATTTGCGAAATGTTAGAATCGTTATTTGCAGGAGTATGGGTCAGACAATGAGTTTGAGGGCTAAAAAAGCAGGATTGATTCTGCTCATCGTAGTAATAGCAATTGCATCTGTTGGGGGATTCTTTGTCTATCGTAATTACCTGGATGGACGTACCAAGAATGTGATCGCATTTCTAAGGGATCCTAAGAGTCACTCTGCGTGGTGTGTGTACGCAAAGCAACGATGTGAAGGAGCGGTATTCACAATTCCTACGGATGGGTATGTTGGAAACCTATGGGGTGATTCATTTAAGTTATTTCACACACATCAGGGTATTGATATTTTCTCTGGCGAACCATCTGGGATCACACCAGTATACGCCCCTTATGATGGTTTTGTTACCCGATTGGAAACCTGGAAATCAAGCCTGATCATACGCGTTCCAGAGGACCCGCTTCAACCCGGCAGACAAATTTGGCTCTACATGACCCATTTGGCGTATGCGGATGGGACTTCACTAGTCCTTGATAGGTTTCCGCCAGGATCGATGGAAATTCCAGTAAAAGCTGGTGACTTGTTAGGTTATCAGGGAGATTATTCTGGAAATCCTGCCAGACCAGTGGGAGTGCACTTGCATTTTTCCATTGTGTTGGACGATGGACAGGGAAGTTTTCTGAATGAATTGGAATTTGAAAATACGATTGATCCTTCCCCGTATTTCCTGTTACCCTTGAATGGCAAAACCAACCCGGACCAAATTCCACTCTGCAATGCTCGATAATCCATAACCCAATTTTGTGTTTTTTAGAAGATTAGCTATAATACCGCCAATTAAGTTTGTAATGGAGGACTGCGCTGATGCAGGAAATTGCACCTAATGTTTATATTGAGAATAATTCTCTTGGGCTTGTAACGGGGGTGATACGCACAGAAGAAGGCTCGGTACTGGTTGACTCACCTGTGCGAACGGATGATCAAACCTCCTGGCGTTCAGGAACCGCTCGCTTAGTAATGGGGGAACCGCGCTTTTTAATATCTCTTGATACCAATTACGATCGGCTTTTGAGCTGTAAGGGTACAGATTGTATTATCATTGCGCATAGCAATAGCTACATGCAGCCAAAATCACGTTTTATGGGCATCAAGAATCCTGATGAGCAGCAGAGCGCTGGAGAAAGTCATGATACCTTTACCAATGCAAGCCGTTGGTGTCCTTCTGAGATCAGTTTTCAGGAAAATATGGCCCTTTATGTGGGGGGCGAGGAAATTCAGCTTGAATATCGCCCGGGCTCAAACCACGCCGGTATTTGGGCAATATTGCCAAAACCCAAAGTCATTTTTGTTGGTGATGCCGTTCTGGTTGATCAACCTCCTTTTTTAGCCTATGCTGATTTATCAGCCTGGATTGATGATCTGAAAATTCTTCTTTCCAAAAATTATCGTGGGTACACCATAGTTTCTGCCCGCAGTGGATTGGTAGATAGGGAGCAGGTAAAAAATATGGAACGCTTAATCAATTCCATAAGTAATATGTTATCCCCCTTGATTGCAGAAAATGCACCGCTCGAACAGATTTACCAGGTCATCCCAAAGATTTTGAAACGGTTTGAGGTGACTGAGGCAACAACCGATCTTTATTACAATCGCTTGCGTTGGGGTCTTGCTACCTATTACGAACAAAATTTGAAAAATTGATGGGAGGAGTATGAACGAAGAATTCGGTTACGTTCCTATTGTTGAACTTACCAGAGGAAACCAGGTTGAGTGTATGCATTACGGAGCCTGTGCTGTTGTTGACAGTTCAGGAAAACTGCTTGCGTCCTTTGGAGACCCCAATCTGGTAACTTATCCGCGCAGTTCAATGAAACCTTTCCAGGTCTTGCCTTTTGTTGAGAAAAATGGGTTGGAATTCTTTGGGTTGGATCAGCAAGAACTTGCAATTATGTGCGCATCTCACAGCGGCACAGACAATCATGTCGCCGTGCTGCAGAGAATCCATCAAAAAATTGGGACGAGTGAGGCGGACTTACAATGTGGAACTCACTGGCCTGGTGATAAACCCACAGCTGATGCAATGCGGTTGCGCGGAAAGCAGCCGACACCATTCAGACATAATTGTTCTGGCAAGCACAGCGGAATGTTGGCAGCTGCAAAAATGCACGGCTATCCGATTGATGATTACTTGAATATCTCCCACCCAATTCAACAGAAAATAATTGAAACCGTTGCAACCATGTGCGAACTTCCGGTAGAGGATTTGATCATCGGGAAAGATGGATGCAGCGCTCCTGTTTTTGCTATGCCATTACAGCGTTTTGCTCATGCCGTAGCAAAGTTGTGTGATCCCAGAGATGTGGGGGAGGAACGGGCAAAGGCATGCGGCAGAATTACCAATGCCATGGTTAGTTTTCCCGAAATGGTGGCTGGACCTGGAAAGTTTGACACTTGCCTGATGCAGGTAATGGATGGAAAAGCTGTTGTTAAAGGTGGTGCCGAAGGTTATCAAATGGTGGGTTTAATGCCGGACTCTGTCTTTCCTGGCTCTCCTGGAATTGGCATTGCTATGAAATTCTCCGATGGCGACCCCTTACGCAGAGCAACCGAAATGCTAACCATAGAACTTCTAAAAAAACTTGGTTTCAGTGAACAGCTCGCAGACCAAAGGTTCAAAAATTTCATGGACCCAATACTGCGCAATTGGCGGGGATTATCCATTGGTGAAATCCGTATGGTTCAGGACATTAATGTAGAAGTAAACTTGGAAAAGAAAAACTGTGACTGACGCATTAGTGATTTCTCCCGAACACCAAAATAGGCTCAAGTCAGTGCACGAGAAGCTATTGGTTGAATTTGGCGAACCAGAATGGCGCTTTCCACTGCCTGCTGTAGATGAACTGGTTTGTACTTATCTTTCTCAAAATACGAATGACGTTAATCGTGACAAAGCTTTTACTGCGCTCAAAAAACGGTATGCCTCTTGGGAAGCTGTTCGCGATGCTGATCCAGAGGAATTTATGGAAGTTATTCGGATAGCCGGACTTGCTAATCAAAAAGGTCCTAACATTCAAGAAGCATTGATGACCATTACTGAGGAGCGGGGAACCATTGACCTGGAGTGGTTGAGAGAAATGCCCGTTGATGAAGCCCGACGATGGTTGCTGAATTTGAAGGGGGTGGGACCTAAAACTGCAGCTATTGTTTTGCTGTTTTCTTTGGGTATGCCGGCATTTCCGGTGGATACGCATGTCTATAGAGTTACCGGTCGAATTGGGTTACGTCCAATAGAGCTCAATGTAGAAAAAACGCATGTGTATCTTAAAAGTGCTGCTGACCCAGCTATGTACTGTGCGCTCCATCTGAATCTGATTCGACTGGGTAGGGAAATTTGTCACGCAAGGAAGCCCGACTGCAAGCGATGCCCTGTCAAGGAGTTGTGTCATTTCCCTGAAAAAGAAGCTTAACGCTATTGGTTTTTTGAAGGCAGTCGCCCCAATAAGGACCACGGACCTGTCCAAGTAATTTCAACAGTTCTTTCCAAGCCTCTGAGGTCCTCTTCTGATTCAACAAATACCAGTCTGTTGGTAGGCGTTCTACCTCGCCATCGCCCCTTGGATTTCTCTTCAAACAAAACCGGAATGTGACTGCCAAGATAACGCTGATTAATTTCCGCAACGATGCTTTCCTGAAGCGTTTCCAGCACCCGAAACCTGCGCATTTTTTCATCTGATGGGACATCATCTTCCAAATATCGGGCTGAATAGGTGCCAGGTCTTGGAGAATAACGCGCCAGATGGGCTACGTCCAGTTTTAGATCAGCAAGGAGGTCATACGTTTTCTGAAAGGCTGTTTCTGTTTCGCCAGGAAAACCAACAATAATATCTGTGGCAATGGACACACCTGGAATTGTTTCCCGGATTTGAACAATCAAATCCCGATACTGTTGATTTGTGTAACCTCTTCGCATTGCCGCCAGAATACCGTCATCGCCTGCCTGTATGGGGACTTCAATGTGGGGCATAACGACAGGTAATTCTGCTACAGTTTGGACTAACTCATCCGTCATCCAATTAGGATGGGATGTAAGAAAACGAAGGCGCAAAAGATTTGGAATTCTTGCGAGTTCCTTCAATAACTGGGGTAGTTTTGGGCTTCCTGGCTTATCCAGACCGTAGCGATCTACGATCTGACCCAGAAGGACTATTTCACGTACACCCATTGAAACCATCGCATGGGCTTCGCTCAATATTTTCTTGTGATCCCGACTTATTTCTCTTCCACGCTTCAGCGGGATGACACAGTAAGTGCAAGCGTGTGAGCATCCCAGGACGATAGGCAAATTTTCAGAAACATCATAGGTTTGGTTGGGGTTTTGAACCCCAAACTCCTGATCCAGGATTGCATCTACCTTTTTTCGCCAATCCTGAGCCGATTTTTGATCTTCCCGTTTCAGGAGGAACTCGAGCAGCGGGGCGGGATCGGATGGACCAGAGAAAACATCAACCCATGGAAATCTCTCCTGAATTGCCTGGTTACCATATGTGCCAATTAGACAACCCATGAGGTTAATGACAAGGTTTGGGTTTTGCTTTTTGAGAGGTTTTAATGAACTCAACCGCCCCAAAGCTTTGTTCTCAGCACTTTGCCGCACCACACAGGTATTTAAAACAATAACGTCAGCGTTCTGAGGTGTAGGTGTTTGTTGATAGCCTAAGCTCTCTAATGAACGAGCAACTCTCAGGGAATCTGCTGCATTCATCTGGCAGCCTTCGGTCCAAATGTGGAAATACATAGGTCAATATTATACAGACTATGGGAAATAACACAAACAGGGGTCGGCACTTTGCTTTGATGTTATAATCATTTCAATCTCATGAAGCGAATGCGAGGGTAATATGGATTTTCTAACGACAGCTTACAAACGCTGCACAGTGGTGAAAGGAAGCGGACGGATCGACAGTTCCACTGCCCCAGATTTGGAAAAAACGCTAACCAGTCTGATTTCAACGGACAAGGACATTATCCTTGACATGGCAGACATCAACTTTGTTTCGAGTGCTGGCTGGTGGACGATAATTCGTGCTCAAAAAGAATTGAAAAAGAAAAGGGACGACCTCATTTTAGTACAACTAAACGAGAACGTCCGAGATTCTATGGATCTTGTTGGCATTCTGCCTTATTTCACTGTATATGAAAATATGGAAGATGCCCTTGGGAACTTATAAGGCATAGCAACACAACTGGAGCAGCGTTGGCATCAATTGGTGAACAACGCTGCTCTTTTTTTATTTGATATCAATTTTATATAAGGCTTTTTCTCTGGTTACTGGAGTCGTTCCTGATATTACAAGGATGACGTTTTCATCATCTCCATCTATAGAAATGTCAAATGTTGCCACATTTTTGGCATCGAGCGGGATCGTGGTAACACTGGGGGTGCTGCCCATTCTGATCATCGTTAAGGCATAGGTTTGTGGAAGGGTGTTTTGTACGCGTACAAATCCATTGCCCTCCCAACCGCCCTCGTCCAACTCGAGGTCGCTCTGATAATCGATGGCAGTCAGTGCAAAGTCATCAAGTGCCATGCCCATGCCGTTTACGGCAGCATCGGTTACATAATCGAACTGAATAGTAACGGTTTCTCCAGCAAATTTTGAAAGATCCACACTTTCAGAGATCCACCCCTCAGACTGTCCATTCCAACCGCAGCCGTAACTGTTACCTGAAGGGTTATCGGTTGTACAATGTTTGGTGTTCAGGATTTCCCACTTGTTTTTATCGGTACTTGCGGACAGGAAAACATAATCGTAATCTTCTTCCAGGTCGTACCAGGTTTTGAAGGTCAAGTTTATTGGACCTGTTAAATCCCTCAGGTCAAAGGTTTGGCTGAGGGTTGGATTGGATTCGTCACCCATGTTTGACCAAAAGAAATAGTCGCCAGAACTTGGGGACTCAAAAGGAAGAATGTTGACCGCCTGGGTGCCTTCGAAGGAGACAGAATAATTGCCCCCACAGCCCAATTCGATGTAATTGACACCGTATTGGTACACATCTCTGACGATCTGATCTGGGCAAGACCAGATCGACTGCGTGGTGCTCATAATATAAGGGGAATAGGATTGGTAACCATAGCGTCCGTTTTCGAAATCTGGGTCCTGAAGATAATTGGCAACACTCCAATCTGCAAACAACTCGTTAGCGGTGTAAATTGTTCCCGTATTTGGATTCACCAGGTTGAGTTCCTGCATTACTTCGTCGATGCTGGCAAAACCATTTTCTTCGTGCGCAACCAACGCCTTGGTGGCTTCCTCTCCAAAACGATCCAGAAAATACACCATAAAAAGATAAGAAGCACCGTAGTGGGGACCATTCTGACCGGTATCACCGCCCCAATCCGTCAACTGCAGGTCAGGATTGAGCATATATTCATAATCGAATCCGCCGGCATCGTACTCATTGACGTGTTCAGCCAACATAGATGCTCCTTCATTCAACCAGGTTTCCTCATTTTTGTCCTGGTACCAATGAATCATGTGCTGAAATTCATGTGCCATTGTGCCGTAGATATAATCTTCGTCCAACCCCACAGTGTCTGAATTCATTAGAAACATTTCGTGGGCATTGGAGAATGGATGGGCATCTGGATGGACCTGATCTGCAGAGGAGTAATATCCTGCAATGCTTGAGCCCAGACCGCCAGCGTAAAGTACGTAAAACCTGGGGTCTCCATCTACACCTGGATTCCACTCCATCCCAAAAAAGTCCCGATTCGTTGGAATGATTTGTTGGTCAAAAGTTGCTGCCAATTCTTCAAGATCAGAGGGGTCATACCGCACGCCATCTTCAATCCAGAAGTAAATGTTCTCCCCGAGATACCGCAAGACAGCATCCACCTGAAAATTCTCGTTGTTGTCTGTGTTGGTAACCCAGAACGATTTTTCCTCACCCACTTTGTAGGGAGCAACGGTATCTATCAAGGTCGATGGAACACTCTGTTTTCCTCCCAGGCGTTCTGCCAAATCAACAGGATTGTTGATTGGTACAATTTCGTCAGTCACCGTTAGGAGAGTATCCGCTGCCATCTGCAATAAATCTTTGTCCGGTGCGGAATCTGGATTGAATGGAACACTGGTCGGAAAAGGTCTTGCTGTTGGCGTTGGGGCGACTTCTGTCTGAAGGACTTGATCCGTATTAATCATTGTCAGAATGGCAGTCCCGCCCAAAATCATTACGCATAAACATACCAGGCAAAGAGACAGAAGCAGAATAAGAATGACCAATAGTGTTGTAGGTGATTTACTTTTCATCGTTTTCCTTATCCTGGTATCTACCAATGCCCTCGAAGAGATACCAGATTTAATAATTATACATCAGGCAAAATGAGAATTTTTGCAAAGTACGCAAGACCTTGTATCCGGAATTTATAAAAAAAATCCGACGTGTTAAAATTTCGCTATGCTGACTTTTGTAAAGAACACGATTGGTATTGGTGGTTACCTCAGAGCTGCTTTCGTGATAGCCATCCTGAGCCTGATTTTAGGAGGCAGCGTTGTCTCGTCCGCTGATCCTTTCGATAACATGCGCCGTTTTACGAGGGATGTGGAATTTGATTTTTCGGAGTGGACGGTTGACGCTTTATTTAAGAAAGCGGTTTTCTCAGCGATGGGGGTTGAAAAATTTCTTTCGACAGATCAACAAACCGAGTTGATCAGAACCTACCTCGATCAGGTTGCCTTGGTAGAGAGACTTCAGGGTGAAATGGAAGCTGCTATTGCTGCACCGACCCTGGCTGATCGCGAGACTGTTGTTTCACAGGTTAAGAACAAACTCACTAATGAAGTGTTTCACCTAAAAGGGTTAGCGGGATTTAGTGAAGCAGTAATTGAACAACAGGTGGAGCAAATTCTAAATAAACTTGGCTTTGGCATCGGCGGGCAAATTTTTCCGCCTGTTTTGTATCAGGTGTCGGATTTGCCACTTAACCTGATTGTTTCTCCCAGAACTGAGATCAGAACTGTTTTTGATATCAACCTTCAGGGTGGTTTGGATACGCTTGAGAAAGAGTCCATAGAGAATGGCATCTTTACAAACATGGATTACGCTTCGCTTGTAGAACCTATTGGTGGTTTGAGTGCTTATCCGACGATGGTAATGCAAACAACCAATTTAAATTGGCTGCTTGAAACCGTGGTTCACGAGTGGGTGCACAATTGGTTGGTATTCAGACCTTTAGGTCTACATTATAACGATTCACCGCAAACCCGTACTATGAATGAGACAACTGCCAGTTTGTTTGGGTCTGAAGTGGGCGAGCGCTTGGTAGCTTATTTTTATCCAAAACGCTTGCCAATTCCTCCTGCGCCGAAAATGCACAACAAAATCACTCAAGATGATCAGAACATCCTGATGGGATTTGATTTCAGGGCGGAGATGCGCGAAACTCGCATCAAAGTCGATGAACTATTGGCGTCCGGTGCTGTTGAAGAAGCAGAAGGATACATGGAGGAAAGACGCGAGTATTTTTGGGAAAATGGTTACCAATTAAGGAAGATAAACCAGGCTTACTTTGCTTTCTATGGTTCTTATAACGATGTTCCTGGTGGAGGGGCTGCGGGAAGTGATCCAGTTGGGCCAGCAGTAAGAAAGGTCTGGGCAGAAAGTATTAATCTACGATCATTTCTGCAAACAATGGGGAAATTTAAGTCTTACGAAGATTTGCAAGAAATGTTGGGTAGGGTAAATAACTGAGGCCGTTTGTCAGGCATTTTTTATGAGGTTAACGAAAAGTTGATCCATTTGTGATCTTGTCTCTCGATAAAACAAATCTTAATTTATAATCATCGGATAAATTCAATGATTCGACGGATAAACATGGAAAAATCAGAACAAGACTTTGGAAAAACTCCTTTCACGCCGTTATTGGTGGTTATCTCAGGACCTTCTGGTATTGGGAAAGACGCTGTTGTGCAGGCGCTGCGCGAGACCAATCCAGATACACATTTTGTTATTACGATGACAACGCGGTTGCCCAGGGAGGAAGAGCGTGATGGGGTGGATTATTTTTTTGTGAGCCGCGATGAGTTTGAGGAATTGATTGCAAAAGGAGAACTGCTGGAGCATGCCAAAGTTTATTCTGACTACAAAGGTATCCCAAAGGACCAGGTTCGCCAGGCATTGCTTTCGGGAAAGGACGTGATCATGCGGTTGGATGTTCAAGGTGCAACGACAATCCGCAATCTCTGCCCGGAAGCAGTCTTGATTTTCCTGACAGCATCAACCCGACAAGAGTGGATAGAAAGATTGGCTGGCAGGTGCAGCGAATCGCCAGAAGAATTTGATTTGCGCATTGCCACTGCTGAAGCAGAATATGATAAGTTGGATACTTTTGATTATCTTGTAGTAAATGCTGATGGTATGTTGGACCAAACCATCGACACTATTCAGGCAATCATTCACGCAGAACATCACAAAGTTCACCCCAGACAAGTCACATTATGAGTAACCAACCCAAGTCCCAAGCTGCCCAGCCCGGTCCAATCCGGGTGAGCACAGGTACCGTAAAGCCAACAGTGACCTTTGTGCTGCTCGGAATAACTGTGTTTGTTTTTCTTGCTGGTCAATTGCTGGACATCCTCACCGGAAATAATTGGTTGCTGATATTTTTCTTGAAGGTAAGGCAGTTAATTCTCGCTGGTCAACTTTGGCGACTGATCACCCCAACTTTTCTTCACTCGTCACTCTTACACATCGGGTTCAATCTCTATGCCCTTTACATCTTGGGAACCCGACTTGAACCCATATACGGGCACTGGCGTTTTTTGGCCTTATATTTGCTGGCAGGATTTGGCGGAAATGTCCTTTCTTTTGTTCTGACACCTGCGCCATCACTTGGTTCTTCCACGGCAATCTTCGGTTTATTGGCTGCAGAAGTAGTATTTATTATTCAGAACAAGCAATTATTTGGCGAACGGACCAGGCCAATGCTGACGAATTTGGCGATGATACTTTTAGTCAATCTGATGATTGGTCTGAGCCCATCGATGAATATTGACAATTATGGCCACTTGGGCGGCTTTCTGGCTGGGATTATTTTTTCTTCTTTAGCTGGACCAAAATGGAAGATGATGCGTAATGAAACATCTATTCAGCTTGTTGATATTCGACCGCGTAAGGATTGGTTCATTGCAGGGATAATGGTGCTTGTGGGTTTTGCATTGATTGCCAGTGTACCGTTCTACTACAGATAGAAACCACTTCAGCAATTCTTTTACCCAGAATTATTGGCAAACCTCACTATTTCTGAAAAAAACACTTCAGGTTTACCGGAGTAATCTGCTATCTCAAAATTTGCCACACCTGGTTGGAAATGTGTACAGCTTTTCTTGAAAGCGGTGAGCATTCCAGCATTTTTTCCAGCATTGATGCCGTGAATTGAGTCCTCTACCACAAGACATCTGCTTGGATCTGTACCCAATTGGTGGGCAGCAGCCAAAAAGACATCCGGAGCTGGTTTGGATGGTAAATTTTCACCTGACACCAGGGCGGTGAAGTAGTGTTTTATGGAGAAGCCATCTACTATCGCAATAATATTCTCCATGATTGCGGATGAGGCAATTGCTTGTTTAGCACCATTGGCCGACAGGTATGCAAACCAATCGGTGATGCCAGGGAAGAGGTTTGTTTCTGAAAACAATCTGGTGCGAAATTGATTTTCTTTGGCTGTTACGATAGATTGGTATTCCTGCTCGGTTGGGGCATACCCTAAATAATCGGGCACGGTTTGCCTGTTATTTTCACCAAAACGATAGGTAAACATCTCCTTGTTAAAGGGGTGTTTGCCTGGATCAAACACATCCCTCCAGGTCTTGTAGTGTAAATCAAAGGTATCTAATATGGTGCCGTCCATATCCCAGAGCACAGTTAATTCGTTCAGTTTCACAGCCACCTCTCTTTAAGCGTGGAGCTATTATAACGCTGCTTCTTGCCTCAATCTGGACCTCCCTAAGCGCAAGCTCCTTGCGTAAAGGGCCCCCTTAACGTGATAAAATCCAAAATTGATCTCTGATTCAACGGATAACAACTTTGACCCACTCAACTAATCCACTCAACAATCTCATGCACTTGGATGTAACTCTATCATCAAAGTTAGTGGTCCCTGAGACTAAAAAAAGCATACACGGATTGCTGGCTTTTTTCGGGCATAGTTGCGATAGTTGGTACTGGTTAATTGGTTTATTGTTACTCTGGATTTTTGGGCGGGGAAGCATCAAAAATATGTCAGCCTATTGGTTTGTTGGCTTGGCAATCCTGGCAGGCGTTGTTCTCGTTATGAAATTTTTCATTAAAAGGCCTCGGCCGGAAGGGGAGTGGGGAAAAATTTATCGGATTACCGATCCTCACTCATTCCCATCCGGGCATGCTGCCCGGGCGATGGCAATCGCTGTAATTGCCACCCAATTTGGGTCACCCTGCGTAATTCTCGCCCTGTTCATTTGGGCGCTGCTTGTAGGAATTTCCCGAGTTGCACTGCAGCTGCATTATCTTTCAGATGTTTTGGTGGGCTGGTTGATAGGGATCGCCAGTGGATATGCAGCCATTGCTCTATACCCTCTCCTATCAGAATATTCTTCAGTACTTTTTTCATAAAAAAAGCAGGCGTGATGTAGTTACCACGCCTGTTAGGTATTGGTTGAATATCCCTACGCCAGAATAACAGCACTCATCTGGGGGAGAGTTAGATTGTTGATTTTCCCATCGGTGACAACAAAATTTTGATTTCCTATCTGGTCCTGCAATTCAACCAGGTCAGGCACACTCCCGTGCAGATCCAGGTCGAATTTCTGAGCCTTTTCTGAGCGGTTGATCACTACAATAACAATGTCGTTTTCATCTTTTCTCAAATATGCCAGGAGGTCACCATCCGCCATGAGGGTTTGGTAAGACCCGGTGCGTAGGGCAGGTATGGCATGTCTGAGAAGTGCGAGTTCCCTGATCTTCTCGTGCAGTTTCAAATTCCACTCCGACTGGTCCCAAGGGAAAGATTTCCGGCAGAGCGGATCTTCACCACCAGTAAGTCCAATTTCATCCCCATAGTAAATGCAGGGAGCACCAGGATAGGTAAACACAAATAGATAAGCCAGGTACAGGCGTTGAAGGTCATTGCCGACGAGACTAAGGAAGCGGGGCATATCGTGGCTATCGAGCAGATTTAGCTGCGCCTGCGCCAATTCCAGGGGATAAATCTGCAATAACTGCTCCACGCGCACTGCAAACTGGCGGGCATCGATTGGTACTGGAACATTCAAGCCCATCATCTGTTGGAGAATGCCCCGATTAATCTTAGGACCACCAAAAAATGCCAGACACGCATGCGTTAGCTGATAGTTCATCACGGCATCAAACATGTCGCCTTGCATCCAACGTTGAGCTTCTGTTGGAATTTCCCCAACAATATAAGCTTCAGGATTGGCAGTCTTTACAACCTCGCGGAATTCCCTCCAAAAATCGTCATCGTTGATTTCAAAAGGAACATCCAGACGCCAACCGTCTATACCCAGATCGAGCCAATATTTGGCAACGTCAAAAATGAATCGTCTCACTTGCGGGTTGTCTGTATTGAACTTCGGCAAACCTGGCAATGACCACCAGCAATCATAATTAGGCACACCATGATAAGCATTCAGTGGAAAACCATGCACAAAAAACCAGTCAAGATATGGTGACTTCTCGCCTACTTCAAGGATATGATTAAATTGGAAAAAACCCCTGCTGCAGTGGTTGAAAACGCCGTCTAAAACGATACGGATATTGCGGGCATGGGCAGCATCCAACAATTCCTTAAAGGCTGCATCCCCGCCAAGTAAGGGGTCTACCTTGTAGTAATCATGGGTGTGGTAGCGGTGGTTTGACGCTGATTGAAAAATGGGATTGAAATAAATGGCGTTGACCCCCAGATTTTCAAGATAGTCCAACTTTTCCGCAACACCAAGCAAATCTCCGCCCTTGAAGCCATCTCTGGTGGGCAGGCTGTCCCAGGGTTCAAAATTACCTGGTTTCTCTACGCGGGAACTCCAAGCAAATCGGTCAGGAAAGATCTGGTAAAAAACAGCGTTTTTTACCCAATCGGGTGTTTGGTTGAGTGAGGCATTCATACGTTTCCTTTGTTTTTTAGATTAGCGAAAAGATTATACATCAAGAATTCGTCGAAAAATCCGATAAACTTTATGTATTGCACGAATGCTTGACAAGTATTTCAAGATTCGGATATCCTTAACGGTGGGAATGGTTAGGTCCCGGTGGACTTCCTGGTCTTCAAAATCAGTGTCGGGTCGCTCTGCGAGCCGGGGTGGGTTCGACTCCCATCCATTCCCGCCTTTTTATTAAGGAAAAAATGATCAAGCGATTTTCACTTTTATTTATTTCACTGCTGCTGCTCGGCGTCTTTTCGGGCGCCTGTCGCTATATTGCGGTTCAGTCGCCAGAAACCAGTACACCTTCAGCAACTCCCGCTTCTGTTGATACCAAGGTCTCGCAGACACCAACGGTTGCCACCATTACAACTTCTGAAACCAAAGTAGAACCTGTTGTTAATCCTCAGCAATTGCCTGATGTTGACCCTGCAGATCTCGTAGGTCTGGAAGTGAGCATTATCCATCCCTGGGTCAACGAGGCTGAATTGCAGTTTGAAAAACTGATTGAGGAATTTAATGGAACTAATCCATGGGGCATTAAGGTTTTTCCGAACGGGATAGGCGGTTACGAGGCAGTCGCGGGTCATTTAGCAGAGCAGGGCTTAAATTCTGATCTGGTGATTTCCAGGGGATTTGATCTTGCTCCGCTTGCAAAGGATTCCCAGATCACCGATCTACGGCCCTACATTTTAGATTTGGATTACGGTGTGGAAAATTTGTACGACCCCAATTCGGTTCTGGGCAGTTTTACCCCAGATACGAAAAACGAAAACGCAATCTGTTTTTTACCTTTGGGTTACCGACCAGCAATCCTTTTTTATAATCAAGATTGGGCTACTGAACTCGGTTTTGAGCGCCCACCAACGACCCCGCTGGAGTTCAAGACACAATTACTGGCAGGTTTCAATGCCAATTTAGCGGATATGAACCTTGACAACAATGGTACCGGTGGCCTATTGGTCGCTGATAGCCCATACTCTGGATTAAGCTGGTACCGGGCTTTTTCTGGCGAGATAGATCCTGAACTCTCAATACCAAGTTTTAACAATCCAGCCGGAGAAGCCAGTTTTACTTACTTGAAAACACTTTTTGAAGACGATGCTTCGTGGACTGGCTTTCAAAGTGAACCATATGAATATTTTACAAAACGGTTGACTTTGGCTTATGAGGGTACACTGGCATATGTGTCCGTCCAGGAAAGAATAGCAGACGCCAATGCTTTTACTGATAAATGGATCACCATTCCTTATCCAACTGAAGACGGTCGTGGTTCGCTGTCCTTAGAAACGGTTTCTGTTGCTATCAGGACCAACACATCAGAGAAAACCCTGGCAGCCTGGATTTTGGTGCAATTTTTGCTCTCTGCGGAAGCCCAGGAAGCACTTGTGACAATCCATAGCGGATGGCCTGTTACGGCGGATCCGCTTGAATTAGCTCCAGACTATGCCAGCCAACACCCTGCCTGGGCAACCGCTTTGACACCTGGTGTAAGAATCAGTTTAGCGCCTGAGGAAATGAACTGGGCTTTTTCCCGTTTAATATTGCAGGACGCAGTCAGACGGATTTACTCATTGGATGCTGAGTTTATACCGACTGTGCTGGACCTGTTGGATCAGACCTTAATCGAAGTTGAAGGTATTCAGGCAGATGAGTGAGATGATGTTAATTGAAGTTTACTGCGATGGTGCTTGCAGCGGCAACCCTGGCCCAGGTGGGTGGGGAGCCATTTTGAAATGCAATGGTAATCTAAAAGAAATTAGTGGCGGTGAATGTGAAACTACCAATAACCGCATGGAAATCACCGCTGCAATGGAGGCTTTAAGGTCACTAAAAAAACCTTGCCGGGTAGTCTTTTTCACAGATTCCACTTACCTGTTACGCGGAGCAACAGAATGGCTTCCTGATTGGAAACGGCGTAACTGGAAGCGAAAAGAGGGAAAGCTTGCCAATATCGATTTGTGGAAGGCTTTAGATGAGCACCTGGGCAAACACGCCATTGAATGGGTCTGGGTCAAAGGCCATGCGGGCAACCGGTTTAACGAAAAGGCAGATGAACTGGCGCGCAAAGCTATTCCCAATTGTTAGCAGCACTCCCCCTATCTCCATCACAATTGTTATGAAAACCGCTTCAGACGAAGGCTGTTGGTTATGACAAAAATGCTGCTGAACGACATAGCTCCTGCAGCCAGCATAGGATTGAGCAGCCCAGCGGCTGCTGCGGGAATCAGGATGATGTTGTAGAAAAAAGCCCAAAACAGATTCTGTTTGATGGTTTTCAATGTTCTGCGAGAAAGCCGAATGGCCAAAGGAATGGCGAGCATATCACCGCTGATCGAGACAATCGGTGCGCTGGCAATGGCTACATCAGTTCCTGTGCCAATAGCTATGCCGACATCTGCCTGAGTAAGGGCAGGAGCATCATTAATCCCATCCCCTACCATAGCCACTTTTTTGCCCTCTTCCTGTAAGGTTTCAATCTTTCTGGTTTTGTCCGCTGGCAGGAGATTGGCATATACCTGGTCGATGCCCACCTGTTTTCCAATAGCTTGGGCTGTACGTTCGTTGTCGCCGGTGAGTAAGGTGACCTTCAGGTTTAGCCTGTGTAATTGTGCAATTGCTTCAGATGAATGATCTTTGAGTGTGTCCATAATGGCAAATAGACCGCAAAAATTACCATCGATAGCAACCAGGACAACGGTTTTTGCTTGGGATTCCAGCCGGATTATCTCCTCTTCAGATGACCCGTAGGGAATTTGTTGTTCATCAAAAAAGCGTTTGTTGCCTATCCTGATCTGCATCCCATCCACTTCTGCTGAGAGTCCTTTGCCAGAATATGCACGGAAGCGATTAATGTTTTTTAGCGGAATGTTCTTATTGTTGGCAAAGGCTCTGATCGCCTCTCCGAGGGGATGCTCACTGCCAACTTCAGCTGACGCTGCTAGGGTAAGAAAATCGGTGTCTGATAATTCGGTGTTTGTGACTAGGTAATCCGTCACTTCGGGCAAGCCACGCGTGAGTGTTCCCGTCTTATCCAGAACGACTGTGTCAACCTGCCCAGCAACTTCCAGACTCTCGCTTGACTTTACCAGAATGCCCAATTCGGCTCCCCGTCCGGTGCCAACCATGACGGCAGCAGGCGTTGCCAGCCCCATGGCGCACGGGCATGCGATAACCAATACGGCTACCATGTTGATAAGTGCTCTGGCAAGAAGTGTGACTTCAGAGTCGGGTGGGAGTGGAACAACAAAATACCAAACTGTAAAAGTCACCAGGGCTATTCCGATAACAACGGGAACAAAAACGGCAGAAATTTTGTCTGCGAGGTTTTGGATAGGTGCTTTGCTTGCCTGTGCGTTTTCTACAAGCTGGATAATCTGGGAAAGCATGGTGTCTCTGCCAACTTTGGTAGCTTCAAATATCAATCGTCCGTTTTTGTTTAATGTAGCGCCATAGACCTGAGACCCCACATTCTTTGTGACCGGCATCGATTCTCCGGTCAACATGGATTCGTCTACACTTGTTTCTCCTTCAATCACAACGCCGTCAACCGGGATTTTTTCTCCTGGAAGGACGATAACTATATCTCCAGGCACAACTTCGTCAACGGGAACCTCAGATTCCATACCATTGCGAAGGATTTTTGCCTTCTTGGGTTTCATTATAAGGAGCTTTCGGATGGCATCTCCGGCGCCGCCCTTTGCCCGGGCTTCAAGGAATTTGCCCAAACGGACCAACGTGATTATGACTGCCGACGTTTCAAAATACCCATGCCCTGGTACAAACCCTAACAGTACAACGACGGAATAGAAGTAAGCAGCTGTGGTTCCCAGAGCAACCAATACATCCATATTTGCCGATTTGTTGCGCAGAGACTTGTAGCCATTTGTGTAATACGATGCGCCGGCAATGAATTGGACTGGCGTCGCCAAAGCGAAAAAAAGCCAATCAAGCCAATCGGCATGTGCCCATGCTGCTGACAATATACCAAAATCGCGCATCATCGAAAGAACGAATAAGGGAACTGTGAAGACCAATGCGAACATTAACATTTGGAACTGCCGCTTGATTTCTTTTTTTCGTGCAAGCGATTCCGGGTCTTCGATAGCTGTAATATCCTCTACCAATCTGAAACCAGCTTTGGTAATTGCCTGACGTATTTCAGCCTGGCTGAGAACAGTGGTAAGGTAGCGAACAAAT
Organism: uncultured Anaerolineaceae bacterium; assembly: GCA_964455505.1. Lineage (GTDB taxonomy): Bacteria > Chloroflexota > Anaerolineae > Anaerolineales > Anaerolineaceae > Mesolinea. The sequence continues at coordinate 3,848 of CAYVWM010000021.1, read as the reverse complement.
ATCTTTTCACTGGCGATGTTGGATTGAGCCAATAGTACCCCCTCCAGGGCATTTACTGCTTTTTCCAGGCGGATGCTGTCAGAAGTGTCACTTAACCCTTGTATAGACAAAGAAACTTCCCCCAAAGCCACATCATAGCCGGCTTTTTGAACCTGTCCTATCAAGGTTTGGATATTCGTTTTATCGGGTTGGTAAAGAACTGAAGCGCGTTCTGAGGAAAGATTTACCAAAGCTTCTTCAACGCCTTCTGTATGTTTCAGACTGCGTTCGACTGCAGCCACACAGTTGGCACAGGTCATTCCCAAAATAGGAAGTGAGACCTGATGATTTTCTTTCATAATTACTCCGCCGGTGGGTAGTTAATTTCTGAAAGCGCAGAAACGATTTGTTCTTCTGAAGCTGGATTAGTGAAATCCACCATCACTTCCATGCTGTCAGGATCACCTTCAACATGATCAACACCTGGTATTTCAATGAGGCGGTTTTTTATCTGCATGACACAATGTTTGCAGCTGATATTTGGGATAAAATACGTTTTTGTAGTCATTGTTTCCTTTCTTAAGAGGTGTATTGACTGCTAACAATTAATAGTATTTTAGAAAAACAATTATGAAAGTCAACTTGGGAAACTGTACATGAAGCATCCAGCAAGCTGTAAAGGTATCGTAATGGATATGGATGGCACCTTCTTTTTGGGAGCTCAATTATTGCCAGGAGCATTGGCGTTTTTGGATTTCTTGAACGCAAAAAATCTGCCGTTTTTCTTTTTAACCAACAATACGTCAAAAGGTCATGCCCAGTATGTGGAGAAACTCTCTGGGATGGGGGTAGCTGTAAATGACCTGAGAATATTCACTGCTGGTGATGCGACCATTGCCTTCATCCAACAAAAGTATCCGCATCATAAAGTGTTCTTGCTCGGTACAGAAAGCCTGGCTGAAGATTTCAGGAATGCTGGAATCATACTGGTTGATGATGACCCTGATTTGGTAGTGATAGGGTATGACACCAGCCTGACTTATGCCAGATTGGCAAAATTTTGTGGTTATGTTCGAGCCGGGTTACCGTATTTGGCTACCCATCCGGACATCAACTGCCCTACTCCTGATGGACCAGTACCCGATATTGGAGCCATGATGGCGCTCGTTGAACAATCAACGGGTAGAAAAGCAGATGCGATTTTTGGGAAACCCGATCCCAATATCCTGATACAGGTTGGCTTGAAAATGGGGGTGGATTTGGAAGATCTACTCATGGTAGGGGATCGGTTGTATACCGATATTGCTTTGGGAAACACAGCTGGAGTGACCACCGTTTTGGTGTTAACTGGAGAGACTCAAAAAGAGGATCTGGTGGGGTCTCCTTTTAAGCCTGATTTTATCTGTCGGGATCTCAATGGCTTGATCACGCTATTAGGTTAATGACTTCTGTTGGAAGTGGGGATTTTGAATTTCTGGTATCTTCGGTTAAATGCAGGATGATGAGAGTTAAATAAAAAGAGGCGACGATGGGATTTGCCTGTGCCCGCTAAGGGTAAACCCAGGATGGCTGAGTCTTAAACAAAAAGAGGCGACGATGGGATTTGAACCCATGATGAGAGTTTTGCAGACTCTTGCCTTGCCACTTGGCCACGTCGCCTTACAAAAAAACTGATATAGGAATTATATCAGTTTTCCAAATAAGAGCGGGCGATGGGGCTCGAACCGACGAGTGTTAGCTTGGAAGGCTAATGCCTTACCACTTGGCGACGCCCGCGTGTAACGTCCCAATTTTCCATTGCTATCGTACCAGCGGCTCAGTTGATAATGTGCGAGGTTACTATACGGAGGGATGGTAATTCGTCTTACTTTTACTGAGTATAAGATCCTCTATCTTTTACCCTTGCAATATTAGAACGAATGTTCTATAATATCCGTGCCCATAAATAAACAGGAAACACCATGACTCACCAA
>CAYVWM010000021.1:0-1861 GCA_964455505.1 uncultured Anaerolineaceae bacterium | reverse complement strand
CCGGAAGGGGCGCGTTTTGAGAATTGAAAGATTCCCACAGAATATCATAATAATGGTAAAATTATTTAGAACAGAATTTCTAATTATCATCAGGAGATGTAACCATGGGTAGTGATGAAAAAGGCGAAGACTTAATTATCAGATTAGCCAAATTGGTCCAATCGGAATTACTGGGCGCGGATCCGGAATTTAAGAATCTGGTTTTTCAGACTCTTGTTAAGATTTATTTTCCAGAATAGCCTGCACGCCTTCAACGGTAAGATCTGAATAGCCAATCATTTGGTTATAGATAGCATTTGTCAGTTTGGCGATTGCGACAAGTCTGGCAGCTGCGTTTCCAGTATTGCTTGGAACAAAGTTGGTTGCCAACACATAGGCGTTTTCCATCGCAACTGTACGGTAATCTTTACCTACTATAGAAATATTTTCAGCCATTTTTATCCTTTCTTACTGAGTAAAAACTGCATCATATTCAGGATTGTTTCCCGATCCTGTCATTTTACTTTTTCAAGAAGCAGGTGTTGGTTATTGTCGTTACGGTAACGCCAAGTAAAACTTATCACCAAATATAGGATCATAGATTAGCAAAAGCCCAGTCTCGCCTTTCCCTACAAGAAATGGGAGATTACCAGATACTGTAGCTCCACCATAAAAAGTTGACGATTGAAACTCGTTAGGCACACCGGTCACAAATTCTTTCGAGTAAGATACCCCTTTATCACCTATAACTTCTGTCGAGAAGTCAGGAGTAATAGAACATTCCTCATCGCTGCTCTTTTTACAGGTCACTTGGAGGTTTACAATTATGTATTCCTGGTCAGCCGTTGGAGTGCTATTGAACATATTTCCCGCTGCGACCGTTGCATCAGCAGACCTCTCTACGCCCAATATAACAAATGCCATATCATCGGCAATAATTTCCGATCCGACGGGGGCTGGATTACTGCGAGCTGAGCCTACTGCAACTTCTGGTATGGTCTCTTCAACAGCTCCACCCTGCTCACCGGAGGGCGTATTCACAACCGGCTTATCTGACCCACCGCAAGCCATTGCCGCCATCGCTAACACAAAAATAAATGCTAATACCGATAATTTTGTTTTCATACTATTCCTCTTTCGTTTTTATTTTCATTTTCCGTAAACAACTTCAGCATAACCATTATCGTGTTTTCATTTTCCTCTCCTTACTTACTCAGTAGAAATTCCATCAGGTTTAAGATCGTTTGACGGTCTTGATCGTCCAAGGCTTCATACATGCCTTGTAAATTTGAGTATTTTGGATCTTTTTCTGAAGCCGTAATGCCTACAACCGCACAAAACACTTCGGTAGCTGGTTTTCTCAAACCTCTTGCCAATTTAACTATCGTTTCTGGTGTTGGTTGCCGTTCCCCTGAAATAAAACGGTAAATTTGCCCTGTATCAAGTCCACTTCTGCGCGCTAATTCAGGTGCACTTAATCCCATTTCCAACATATTCTTTTCCAGATATCCTACAAATTTTGTGTCCATTAGCATAATCATATTACCTCATAAATAACTGCGAGCTGACATTTTATAAATATGCCCCTTGGCATTCTTTGACAACTTTGCTATACTTATGCCAGATGACATACAAAGAGAATGCGAGTTGACATTTATGCAAAACAAATCAATTCAAACCAACATCAACCTAACCGTTCAAGATCACGAAAAACTTGTCGCGATGATGGACGCTGACGGATATGTAACAAAATCGCCATTCGTCCGTTGGCTCATCCGCCAGGAATTCGATCGCCGCAATCCTGAGGGTAGCACAGTCCAGGATAGAGAAATTCAACTTGCGGCGAAATCGCAATGAATTTGACCGACAACTGCGACATGGC
>CAYVWM010000020.1:0-24080 GCA_964455505.1 uncultured Anaerolineaceae bacterium | reverse complement strand
AAAAATGACATAAAGGTCTCCTTAATCGGTATTATACACACAATACCCGGTGGATATCAGAATGCTGTTAATTTCGTAGAGCCCTTGGGAATTAATTTGTGGCTGCTGGATAAGTTGGAACGGGGCAGGAGATTGCTGGGGTATAATCCTGTGCATGCCTGTGCTTGTCTCCCTGGACCTTGAAACCACCGGATTGGATCCCAAACTCGACTCTATCATTGAGATCGGGGCAGTCAAGTTTAATGGGCACCGGGTGGAAGGGGAATACAGCACGCTCATCAATCCGCGCAAACCCATCTCCACATTCATCACCAATCTGACCGGAATCTCCAACAGTATGGTGCAAAACGCACCGCTGCTGGTGGATGCGATTCCGGAATTGGTGGATTTTGTGGGCGATGCCGTGGTGGTGGGGCACAACGTCGGTTTTGACCTCGGTTTTCTTTCCAAGAGCGGGGCGCTGCGCAGCAATGTTTCCATTGATACCTATGAACTGGCGGCGGTGGTGCTCCCGACCGCCAGCCGCTACAACCTGGGGTCGCTGGCGCAGCTGCTGGGCGTGCTGCAGCCTGCCACGCACCGTGCCCTGGACGACGCCCGGGCTTGCAGCGCGGTCTACCTGGAACTAACCGACAAAATCCGCGAGCTGCCCATCGAACTGGTTGCCGAGATCCTGCGCCTGAGCGAAGGTTTGAACTGGAAGGGCGAACTGGCGTTCCGCTGGGCGCTGCAGGAACTTATCCGCAGCGGGATCAAACCCAAACGGGTTGTAGGGGATAGCGATGATGCCTTCTTTGGGTTGAGCAAAACTGAAAAAAGCAAACCCTTAATCCCGCGCGAGCATCCCAAACCGCTGGATGTGGAAACCCTGGCGGAAACCCTGGAACCAGGCGGGGAATTTGCGCGCCACATCCCCGAGTTTGAACACCGCTCGCAGCAGGTGGAAGTGCTTAAAGCGGTGGCACAAGCGTTTTCGAACAGCAGCCACCTGATGGTAGAGGCGGGCACCGGCACTGGAAAATCCCTGGCATACCTCATCCCGGCAGCTGCCTGGGCGCTGCTGAACGGCGAACGGGTGGTGGTTTCCACCAACACCATCGCCCTGCAAGACCAGCTGATCAACAAGGATATTCCCGATATGATCACTGCGCTGGGCTGGGATATCCGCGCCAGCGTGTTGAAGGGCAGGAACAATTACCTTTGCCCGCGCCGCCTGACGCTGGCACGCCGGCACGCTCCGGAGTCGGTGGATGAACTGCGCGTGCTTGCCAAGGTGCTGGTGTGGCTGCAAAGCAGCAGCTCCGGGGACCGCAATGAAATTAATCTGAACGGACCGGTGGAACGCATGGTCTGGTCGCGGCTTTCGGCGGAAGATGAAGGCTGCAAGTTGGAAAACTGTCTCAAGCGCACCGGCGGGCGCTGCCCGTTTTACAAAGCCCGCATGGCAGCTGAGGGCGCCCACATTCTTGTGGTAAACCATGCCCTGCTGCTGGCGGATACGGCCGTACAAAACCGGATACTGCCCGCCTACAACTACCTGATCGTGGACGAAGCCCACCACCTGGAAGCAGCCACCACGGATGCACTGTCTTTTCGGCTGCGCACTCTGGATGTGACCCGGTTGGCGCGGGAGATCGGCAGCGCCCAACAGGGCGTTTTGGGAAGGGTGGTTGAAATTGCCGGAGGACTTCTGCCGCCTGCTGAACTTGCCGGGCTGACCCAGCTGGCAGACCTGGCTGGCGATACAGCTTTCCGCTTTGATACGGAAATGACCGCCTATTTTAAAGCGCTGGATTATGTGCTTGAAGAATTGCGTGAAGGCAAACCATTGGGCACTTACCCACAGCAAGCGCGGATACTGCCCGCAACCCGCACCCTGCCTGCCTGGCTGGATGTGGAAATCGCCTGGGAAAAAGCAGGGCAAACTCTTGAAGACCTGATGGGAGCACTGAAGGCTGTGCGCGAAGGCTTGCGCAGCCTGGCTGATTCCGGTGAGGAAGACCTGGAAGATTTACTGGGTGTGATGGGAACCATGCAAGGCAGCCTGGTGGAAATCGGCGTGCAGGTGGAAGCGCTCACCATGACCCCTGACCCGGAGATGATCTACTGGGTGGAACTGGACCCGCTGCAGCGCCGTCTGACCCTGCAGGTCGCCCCGCTGCACATCGGGCACCTGATGGAAAAGAACCTGTGGCACGACAAAGCCAGCGTGGTGCTGACCAGCGCCACCCTGACCACCCACGGGGAATTTGAATACCTGCGCAACCGCTTGAACGCCGAAGACGCCGATGAGCTGACGGTGGGATCGCCCTTCGATTACGAAAACTCCGCCCTGGTCTGCCTTGCCCAGGACATTCCCGAGCCAAACGACAACTACGGTCATCAAAAAGTGACCGAAGAGACCCTGGTGCGCCTGGCGAAAGCCAGCGGCGGGAGAATGCTGGCGCTGTTCACTTCCTACGCCCAACTGCAGCGCACTTCCAGGGCAATTGAAGGACCGCTTGCCAAAGCGGACATCACGGTATATGAACAGGGGGAGGGTGCTTCTGCGTCGGCACTGCTGGATGTATTTAAGGAGACCCCGCGCTCTGTGCTGCTGGGAACGCGCGCCTTTTGGGAAGGTGTGGATGTGCCTGGAGAAGCGCTTTCCGTGTTGGTGATCGTGAAACTGCCTTTTGACGTGCCCAGCGACCCGATCATCGCAGCGCGATCAGAGAGCTTTGACGATCCGTTTAATGAGTACAACTTGCCGGAAGCCATCCTGCGCTTCCGCCAGGGTTTTGGACGCTTGATCCGCACCCAGACTGACCGCGGCGCGGTAGTGATCCTGGACAAACGGGTATTGAGCAAGAAGTACGGCAGGCTGTTCATGGAGTCTTTGCCCAAATGTACGGTGGTGCAGGGCAATGTGTTTAACCTGCCGGAGCATGTCAAAAAGTGGCTGGGGGTTTAATTCACACTTTTACCCAAAGTTGACAAACACGATTCTTGTATGTAAACTAAAGGTATTACAGTTTTATTATGCTTATAAGGAGAAAAAAATGGTATACAGTTATAAAAATTCAAAAGGAAAAGAATACTTTCTGCATCTGAAGAAAGTGGTTCGCAAAAGCGGCAAAGAAACCGAATTGTACTATTTCGCTACTGATATCCGCAAGGGTCAGGAAGTGGAAGCCGTTCCGGCTGGTAAGGTTGTGGTCGAACTCGCTTCCGGTCTGCCCGTTTTGAAGAAGCAGTAAATCTAAATTACCGAGAGTACAAAAAATGCCAGGTGAAACCTGGCATTTTTTTGTGCTAATCTGGCACAGAAGTTGCATCTTAACGGGTAAGAATTGTACGTAAGATTGGAGACTGACCATGTCAAGAAAACACGGTTTACTGATAGTAGTAATCTTGCTGGGGCTGATCCTGGCAGCAGGCTGCGAGCGACCGCAGTCCAGCGCCCCGATAAGCACCCCGCAGCTGCTGGACAGCGTGAACACTCCGCTGCCGGTGGACCAGCAAATCATGAATGCCACCATGACTGCCCAGGCGATCATGGAAAAATTCAACCAGCCCACCCAGGTGGTGACCAATGCCCAGGGGACGCAGGTGGTAGCGACCAATGCGCAGGTGCTGCAGCCTACCAGCACGCCGGTGCCCAATCCGACGGCAACCCCGCTGCCGCCCACACCGATGGTGACCAAACCGCTGCAGCACGTGGTGCAGAGCGGCGAGTCCATCTACTGCCTTGCGCGCCGCTACGACGTTGACCCCAGTGAAATGCTGGCTTTGAATAACTACATTAGCTGGCTGAATGTGGGCGACGTGCTGGATGTGCCCCAGACAGGCAGTTGGCCGACCGAAGACCGCGCCCAGATCCCGCACCCCGACACATGGACGGTCAGCGCCGGGGAGACCATTTATTCCATTGCATGTGAGTACGGGGATGTCTATCCGGAAGCCATCATTGCTGTAAACGGGTTAAAAGAACCCTACGACCTGACCCCAGGGCAGGTGCTGCAAATTCCGTAAGAATTATCCGGTTAAGGATGAGAGAGGTGCAGATTGTTGTGCACCTCTCTTTTTTGTTGTTGGCTTGGTGCGGTGTACACACAACAGGGTCTGTCGGCTATAAAGGCCGCCGCAGGATTTCAGGCTTGGGGTTAGAATAGACGTGCTTATGAAATAATAGAGTGGTTCAGGTGCAGCCGCTGCCTCAAGAAAGGGATTTTATGAATGCCAACCGCATACTTGAAAAGAAAACCATCCTGACCGCGCACGCCTTTGATGTGCAGAGCGTGCGGATAGCACTCCCCGACGGCAGGGAGCGCAATTACGACCTGGTAGACCATGCTGAAGCGGTCAGTTTGCTGGCGTTAAATGCGGAGGGTGAGGTTTATTTTGTGACCCAATACCGCATTGGCGCAGAGCAGACGCTGCTTGAACTACCAGCGGGGGTGATGAACAGGGGCGAAGACCCGCTTGAGAGCGCCCACCGCGAACTACGCGAAGAGATCGGGATGGACTGCACCGAGTTGATCCCAATTGGCGATTTTTTTATGACTCCAGGCTGGTCCAATGAGTTTATGCACTGCTACCTTGCCTTGGGGTTGTTCCCGTCGCCCCTGGCGCAGGATGACGATGAATTCCTGGATGTTAGCCGCATGGGGCTTGCCAAGGCTTACCAGCAGGTTTGGCAGGGCAAGATACAGGACGGTAAAACCCTCGCGACCTTGCTGTTGGCTTATCCGCTGCTCAAGGTGCGTTTTCCTGAAGCGTTTGGCGGTTTAATTAACGATGAAACAGCCTAAATTCGCCCTATTTTTTTGATTTGATTCTGAGAATCTGCGTTTTTTAGGATACAATAAGGTCTGAATAATCTCTGCCCAAACAGGCGGAGGGAATTTTGTGTGAAAATTACAATCCGGTTCTACCCGAAACCATAAAGGAGCAAACGTATGAAGAAACAAATGGTCATGACCGATGCCAACGAAGCAACCGCTTATGCTGCTTACCGGCTGAATGAAGTGATCGCCATCTATCCCATCACCCCATCATCCAACATGGGTGAGTATGCTGATCAGTGGATGGCAGAAAATATTCCCAATATCTGGGGAACGATCCCGCTGGTGACGCAAATGCAATCCGAAGGCGGCGCTGCAGGTGCAGTGCACGGCGCATTACAAGCCGGTGCGCTTTCCACCACTTTTACTGCGTCGCAAGGGCTGCTGCTGATGCTGCCCAACATGTACAAAATCGCCGGTGAACTCACCCCGACCGTATTTCATATCTCTGCCCGATCGCTTTCCGCCCAGGCGCTTTCCATCTTTGGCGACCATCAGGATGTGATGGCCTGCCGGGCAACGGGTTTTGCCATGCTGGCAAGCAACTCGGTGCAGGAAGCACAGGACTGTGCAGTGATCGCCCAGGCGGCCACGCTACGTTCCAGAATTCCCTTCATGCACTTCTTTGATGGTTTCCGCAGTTCGCATGAAATCAACAAAATTGAACGTGTCAGCGACGAAACCCTGCGGGCTATGATCAACGACGACCTGATCATTGCCCACCGCAAACGCGCGCTCACGCCAGATGCCCCTGTGTTGCGCGGTACCGCCCAAAACCCGGATGTGTACTTCCAGGGTCGCGAAACCGTGAACAAGTACTACGATGCCTGTGTGGGTATCGTGGAAGAAGAAATGCAGCGCTATGGCGATCTGACCGGCCGATACTACCAAATTATGGAATACGTTGGCGCCCCGGATGCCGAACGCGTGCTTGTGCTGATGGGATCGGGTGCCGAAACCGCAGGTGAGACCGCCAAATACCTGGCAGAAAAGGGCGAGAAAGTGGGTGTGGTCGTAGTACATCTATACCGGCCTTTCTCCATCAAACACCTGATGAGCGCCCTGCCAGCCACTGTGAAGAAAATTGCAGTTTTGGACCGCACCAAGGAACCCGGCGCACTCGGCGAACCGCTCTATCAGGATGTGGTCAATGCTGTGCAGGTTGGCCTGGCTGACGGCACCGCCCGATACGCCAGCGCCCCTGTGGTTGTTGGCGGACGCTTCGGGCTTTCCTCCAAGGACTTTACGCCGGCTATGGTCAACGGTGTGTTTGAGGAACTCAAGAAAGACCAGCCCAAACGCCAATTCACCATCGGCATTATTGACGATGTTACCCACCTCAGCCTGGAATACGACGCGACCTTCGAAATTCTCAAGGATAATGTGGTCCAGGCGATGTTCTTTGGTCTGGGCTCAGACGGCACCGTTGGCGCCAACAAGAACTCCATCAAGATTATTGGTGATGAAACCGAAAACTTTGCCCAGGGTTACTTTGAATACGACTCGAAGAAATCCGGCAGTGTCACCGTTTCGCACCTGCGTTTTGGCGCACAGCCTATCCGCGCCCCTTACCTGATTTCCGAAGGCGAAGCCAACTTTATCGGCTGCCACCAGGTCAGTTTCGTGGAACGCTTTGACATGCTGCGCTTTGCGCGTCCGGGTTCGGTATTCCTGCTAAACAGCATTTACGGACCGGAAGAAGTCTGGGATACGCTGCCCAAGTCCATGCAAAAGGATTTGATCGAAAAGAAGATCAACTTCTACGTGATTGACGCTTACGCGGTAGCAGATCGCACTGGCATGGGGCAGCGCATCAATACCATCATGCAGACCTGTTTCTTTGCCATCAGCGGTATTTTACCCAGGGAAGAAGCCATTGAAGCGATCAAGCACTCCATCGAGAAGACTTACGGCAAACGTGGTGAAGCCGTTGTAAAGAAGAATTTTGCAGCGGTTGACCAGGCGATTGCCAATATGCACAAGGTAACCGTGCCCGACACGGTGACCAGCGAACTGGTGCGCCGGGCTGCTGTGCCCGCCGAGGCGCCGGAGTATGTGCGCGAAGTATTGGGCATGATGATCGACCGGAACGGGGATCGCATCCCGGTAAGCAAGATGCCGGATGACGGCACCTTCCCGACCGCCACGACCAAGTGGGAAAAGCGCAACATTGCCCTGGAAGTGCCAGTGTGGGAGCCGGATATCTGTATCCAATGCGCCACCTGTGCGTATGTCTGCCCGCATGCAGCCATCCGTGCCAAGGTTTACAAGAACGAACAGTTGGAAAACGCCCCCGAAACCTTCAAATCCGTGCCATCGAAGGCGCGCGATTGGAAAGAAGGCTACTCCTGGACGATCCAGGTAGCTGTGGAAGACTGCACCGGCTGCGGTTTGTGTGTGGAAAACTGCCCCGGCAAAGACAAGACCAACCCCAGCCGCAAAGCCATCAACATGGCGCCGCAGCCCCCGATCCGCGAAGCCGAGATGAAGAATTGGGACTTTTTCCTGTCGCTGCCAAATCTCGAGCGCTCCCAAATTCCGTCACTGCACCTTGTAAAGAATTCCCAGCTGCTGGAACCCCTGTTTGAGTTCTCCGGCGCCTGCGCAGGCTGCGGTGAGACCCCCTACATCAAGCTGGCAACCCAGCTGTATGGCGACCGTATGGTGGTTGCCAACGCTACCGGTTGTTCCTCCATTTATGGCGGAAACCTGCCCACCACACCTTATGCCCAGAACGCTGATGGCAGGGGACCTGCCTGGTCGAACTCGCTGTTTGAAGACAATGCCGAGTTTGGTCTGGGTATGCGCTTGACCATCGACAAACTGAACGAATACGCCCGCGAACTGCTGAAAAAGCATGCCGACACCGTAGGCGCAGAACTGGCGGAGAGTATTCTGAATGCCAGCCAGAAGGACGAAAAGGAAATTGAAGCCCAACGGCAGCGTGTTGCCCAATTGAAGGATATGCTCAAGGATAACCCGGATAACGAACTGAAGAACCTGGTTTCTGTGGCGGATTACCTGGTGCGCAAGAGCGTCTGGATCATCGGCGGCGACGGCTGGGCGTATGACATCGGTTACGGCGGTTTGGACCATGTATTGGCGTCCGGACGGGATGTGAACGTGCTTGTTCTGGATACCGAAGTGTATTCCAACACCGGCGGCCAATCGTCCAAAGCGACCCCGCGTGGTGCGGTTGCCAAGTTTGCAGCCAACGGCCGCGACAAGCCCAAGAAAGATTTGGGAATGATGGCGATGACCTACGGCAATATTTACGTTGCCCGGGTAGCTATGGGCTACAACAACAGCCAGACCCTGAAAGCTTTCCTGGAAGCGGATGCCTACGAAGGACCATCCCTGATTATTGCCTACAGCCATTGTATTGCTCACGGCGTGGACATGAAGATGGGCCTGCACCAACAGAAATTGGCAGTTAGTTCCGGTGCCTGGACGTTGTTCCGCTACGACCCGCGCCTGGCGGATGTGGGCAAGAACCCGCTTCAACTTGATTCGAAGGCTCCGTCGACCAAAGTAGCAGATTATGCCTATAACGAGACCCGCTACCGCATGCTGCTGCAGTCGGATGAAGAACGCGCTGAAATGCTGATGCGTTCCGCTGAGAAGGATGCCCAACGGCGCTGGTCCATGTACGAACAAATGGCGGCGATGGATTATTCCCTGGATGAAGGCTCGGAAGAACCTGCCCCGGAAGCGTAGCCGTGTTAAGCTGACTGAGCAGAAAACTTTTACCTAAAGTTTGAACTCAGACAGAGACTAAGGTAAAATAAACGATGGCGTTCAATAAACGCCATCGTTTTGATTTGACCGCAGAATGAGGAGGAAGTTTGGCAAAACTTGAGACGAAATTCCTGGGTCTGACACTGAAAAGCCCCCTGGTTGCTGGTGCGTCCCCCTTATCCCGAAAATTAGACAGTGTAAAAAAACTGGAAGACGAGGGCGTTGGCGCCCTGGTCATGTACAGCCTGTTTGAAGAAGAAGTGGTCCACGAGAGCCTTGAACTGAACCATTTCCTGAACCAGGGGACAGAATCCCAACCTGAAGCCCAAACCTACCTGGTGGAACCGGAGACGTATGCCGACGGCGCCATGAAATACCTGGAGCAATTGCAGAAGATAAAAGCAGCTGTTGAGATTCCGGTGATAGCCAGCCTGAACGGCACAACCCGGGGCGGGTGGGTCAGGTTTGCAAGCGACCTTGAAGCGACCGGAGCGGATGCGCTGGAACTGAACCTGTATGACGTGATTACGGATCCTGAGGTTTCCGCCGATCAGGTTGAAAAGCGATATATCAGCCTGGTCAGGGAAGTGCTGCGGACAGTAAACATCCCGGTCACGATTAAACTTTCCCCTTACTTTGTTGCGCTGCCGCATTTCGTCCGCAGGGTGGAAAAGGCGGGGGTGAGCGGTTTTGTGCTTTTCAACCGCTTTTTACAGCCTGATTTTGACATCGAAGCCCTGGATGTGGACCGCAAGGTGCGCTTTAGCACCAGCGCGGACCTGGCCTTACCGGCGCGATGGGCTGCCATCCTGGCGCCTATGGTAAAGGCAGATCTTGTTGTCAGCGGCGGCGTACACACCGGTAGGGATATGGTCAAGGCCATAATGGCTGGGGCAAACGCTGTGCAGGTTGTCTCCGAATTGGTGCAGAAAGGAACTGAAAGGGCTGGTGCTTTGCTTAAAGAGTTGGAAAAATGGATGGACATTAATGGCTATGCCTCTGTAGAGGATATGCGCGGCGCTTTAAGCCTGGCAAAGACTGATAACCCGGGTGCGTTCGAACGGGCGAATTACGTCAGTAACCTGCGCACCTACAATACCTCCATCCGCTGACCATTGCAAATGGCAATACGAGTTTTAATCCACACAGGAATTATAATTTTTTCAAATTTGTCATCGCATAAAAATTAAAAGCGATACAATTCAATATTGGGTAAACTCGAGATTCTAAATCTAAACGTTAAAGGGATTTGATGACGTTTTCAAGTATTCATTTTATTTTTATTTTCCTGCCGCTGGCATTGATTCTTTTTTACATCGTACCTTTTCGTGGTTGGAAAAATTTTGTGTTGGTTCTTAGTTCATTGGCTTTTTTTGCATGGACAGATCCAACGCATATTCCAATCCTAATAATCACGATTCTGGCGAATTACGTCATTGGTATGCTCATCTGGCGGGGATTGGAGGAAGATAAAAACGAAACCGTCAGGATTGTAATGTGGGTTGGCACAAGCCTGAATGTATTTCTGTTGATTTTTTATCGGTATACGGGATTTCTGGCATCGGTTATTGCCGACATCACTAAAGTAGAATTGACTAAACCAGATATTGCGGCACCTTTGGGAATATCTTACCTGACATTTTCCTCGCTTTCTTATATTCTTGATATCTATAAAGGGGGAGAAAAAGCCGAGAAAAATTTCCTGAGATTTACTGCATATCTGATTATGTTTCCAAAATTTATTCAAGGACCAATCACCCGTTATAAAGAGGTAAGGAAAGACCTGAAGAACTTTTTGTTTGATATCGATAACCTGATCGAAGGGGCCAGACGATTTATGATCGGTTTGGCAAAGAAGGTTATCCTTGCGGACAGCCTGGCGGTGGCTGCGAATAGGGTTTTTAATGCAAATTATAAAAATATTGGCATGGGGGTTGCCTGGATGGGGTTAATTTCCTACGCGTTACAGCTCTACTTTGACTTTTCAGGCTACACAGATATGGCGATTGGGCTGGGAAAAATGTTTGGGTTTAAGTTACCCGAGAACTTCAATTTCCCCTATATCAGCAAAAGCATTACCGATTTTTGGCGTAGATGGCACATGTCTTTGGGGGCATGGTTCAGGACCTATGTTTTTATTCCACTGGAATTCTCAAGAAAGAAGGTAAAACACCTCAGGCAGCAAACCAATATTCTGATCGTGTTTTTACTGACAGGGTTGTGGCATGGCCCAAGCTGGAACTTTGTCCTGTGGGGGGCATATTATGGCATCATCCAGGCCATTGAAGCCAGTGGATGGGGGAAAGTATTAAAGCGTCTGCCCGTCTTTGTACAGCATTTCTATTCCGTGTTCCTGGTTGTGATGGGTTGGATGATGTTTCGGATAACAGATACCGGTAAATGGGGGGCATTTCTCAAAGCGCTCTTTGGAGGAAATGGGTGGACGAACAAAGTGACACTGCGTTATTTGAACATTATGTTTTACTTACCCTTTATCATCATTGGTATCTTTTTCACATTCCCATTTATTGAAAAGCTGCTCATGAAATTGGAAAATAAAAGGGTATTGCGTGGAATGGTTGAAGCATTGATGCTTTTGGCATTATTTGGGGTATCTATCAGTTTTATTCTTACCAACGGTTTTTCAGCCTTTTTATATGAACAATTCTGATTGAGATGAAAAATAACAAGAAATCTTATGCATTGATGTTGATGTTCTTTTTTATCATAATGACGGTGCCGTTGTTTTGGCTATGGGAAAATCGTCCTGGAGAAGCCAAGTCACTTGTTGAAAGCCGTACGCTTGTAGATTTTCCAAAACGGACAATCTCTGATTTCAAGGAAATGGCTAAAGCGATTATCCAATTGAACTTCAAAACGGCATTCGAGGATTACACAAACAGAACATACCAAAGCACAATTGAGAATGCGGCTGGTGATCAATTTCCTTTCAGGATTAACGCAATTAAATTTAAAAAGGCATTTGATCGGTTTGTGATCCGCTCCAGCTATCTATTTAACAATGATCCAGCAATTCCTGCAGATTTTTTGTCGAAATTGTACGTTACCCGAGACAATTTGCGGATTATGGGACCTCCCTTGCGGAAAAAAGCCAATTCGAGCATAGACCAAAGAATTGAAAATTATCAGGAATTAGTGGATCGCTATCCGGAACTGAATTTTTTTGTTTTTTATATTGAAGTGCTCGAAACTTCTCCAAATCATCCTCTCAACAAATATATCCACGATTCCGATAAAGGCAGAGGTTTTAATTATTTTAAGGAAAAACTTCCGAGTGAAATTGTTTTAGGAAATTATTCCGCTAATAGTTACAATGCGTTTTATCAGGATTTTTATCGGACAGACCATCATTGGAACATTTATGGAATCATCAAAGGATACGAGACAATCTATCAGATGTTATCCACGCGGTATAAAACTATCTCACCACCGCTTGAGACGGATAACATCCTTAATTTTCCAGATATAGATTTCTTGGGCTCTCGAGCACGGGAAACCCTTTATCCGATAGAGCCCGATGATTTTTCGGTACTGATTTATAACGTTTCCCCCTACGAAAAGTATGGTCAAGGTGAATTGGTTAATAGAGATCCGTTAAAGAAGTACTTAAATGGGAACTATTCTCTAGAAATGTATTGGAACTATTATGGAGATTACTACAGCGGAAATTCAGCCATAATCAGGTATCGTTTTGAAAACGATGCAGATCGGAACTTGCTAATTATTGGAAGTTCTCACGCAAATGCAATTGAACTGATGCTTGCCCATCATTACGAAAACACATATCACGTAGACCTCAGGCATTATAAAGGTTTTTCGTTATCTGACTTCACGAATGACCACGAGATTGATGATGTCATCATCATTGGCAATTATGATGTTGTTTACATGCCTGGCACCTGGACTATAAACCCTTAGGAGACAATCATGAGCACCGAAAACATTGCATATACTTGTTTGACCAAACAGCATGACATGAAACTTGAACAATTGGATTACTTTCCCTGGATTAATTCGGACCTATCTGTTGAATTTCTCTCACTAAACCAATTTGACACCAAGTCTAATCTTATTGGAAATGTTCTAAAGATGGCAGGCATCACTAAAGGGGATGTTGTTAGCATATTTTTGCCCCGCAGTCCAATACTTATCAGTTCATTCTTTGGCATTTTGAAATTGGAGGCTATCTCTTGTGTGCTGTTTTCCACATTAGGGGAGGAGGCTTTATTTGATCGATTGGAAAATAGCCAATCCAAGATCATTATTACTAAGAAAAGCCTGGTCAAGAAGTTGCAGCCTCTACAAAGCAAGCTGCCAGAATTGAAAAGCATTTTGGTAGTGGATTCGGAGGAGGATCTTGATAGCAATATTCTCAGTTTACCGAATTTACTCAAAGCTGCTTCTCCAGAACTCTCATATAACAAGTATGTGGACCCTGAAACACCAGCCTTTCTCCAATTTACATCTGGATCTACAGGTAAACCTAAGGGCGCTTTGCATGTTCATGGGGCTATAGAAAACATGTTAAGTTCGTTCGAAGAAATCATGATGCCCGATAATGATGATGTGTATTGGTGTACGGCTGACCCCGCCTGGATCACGGGTCTGGTATACGGAATTATTGTGCCTTTTGCCCTTCAACAGAAGCACATTCATTTTGGCGGTGGTTTTAAATCAGACACCTGGATGAAATTGCTTGAGGAACAAGGTGTAACCGTTTGGTATACTGCACCAACAGCGCTTAGAATGCTCATGCAAGAAGAAGATTCTTTTTTTAGAAATTATGACTTAAGCAAGTTAAGACGGATATACAGCGTTGGCGAGCCATTAAATCCTGAAATATTTGAATGGGGAAAAAGAATTTTCAATAAAGAGATACACGACACATGGTTCCAATCTGAGACAGCCAGCATGATGATTGCCAACCGACCAGGCTTGAAAATCAAGCCCGGATCCATGGGAATTCCTCGGAAAGGGGTAGAGGCATTTATCCTGAATGACCACATGCAGGAGATGCCCGCGGGAGATCAAGGTTTGCTGTGCCTGAAAAAGGGCTGGGGGTCCATGTTCAGGAATTACTATCGCAAGGAAAGTGCATACCAAGAAAAATTTAATGGTGATTACTATATCACTGGAGACCTTGCAAAGAAAGACAGCGATGGTTATTTTTGGTATATCAGCCGGGCAGATGATGTTATCAATACTGCCGGACATTTAGTGGGTCCTTTTGAAGTAGAGAGTGCTCTTCTGGAAATTGAGGAGGTTGTTGATGTTGCTGTCGTGGGAGCAGACGACCCCATGCTTCACCAAAAGATAGTGGCATTTATCAAAATTCGAGACGATAGTGAGTGGAGCCGCAACCTGGAATTAAAATGTCGGATTTATGTTTCAAACAAAGTGTCCACTACGGCTATTCCTGCTGAGTTTATAATTGTTGATAAAATACCTAAGAACCAAAGTGGAAAAATCCTTCGACGTGTATTGAAAGCACAGTATGAGGGAAAAGATCCAGGCGATTTGTCTACAATGGAGTGAGAAGATGGACATAGAAGAAAGAATGACCAATGTTTTTAGAACGGTTTTCGATGATGAAACCATAGTCTTATCGCCGGAGTTGACCGCCGATGATATCGAGGCTTGGGATTCATTATCACATATCAACTTGATTATTGCAGTTGAATTGGAATTTGATATCGAGTTCACCCAAAGGGAAGTGCTGAGTTTTGAAAATGTTGGCGATTTAATGGCTGGCGTCACTTCAAAATTAGATGCTTCTGGATAATTTGGTAAAAAGCAATTCTTGAAAGCTGTTTGCTTGTGTAGTTAAATAATTTAGTTGTAATTTTAAACCATCGTTTAAAAACATGATATTCTCAATCCATTCTACGCAGTGTGATTAAAAGCAATACCGTGAGACAAAAGTTTTGATTCAAACTAATAAAAACAGAGAAGACAAATAAGTGCAAGCATGACCGTTGTTGATGACATAAAAGCACAGATCGACCTGGTGGACATCGTCTCCCAGACGGTGAAACTGCGCCGGACGGGCAAGAATTACATCGGTTTCTGCCCATTTCACAGCAACACCCACACTCCTGCTTTTGTAGTCTTTCCGGACAGCCAATCGTGGCGCTGTTTTGGGCAGTGCAATGAGGGGGGCGATGTATTTTCCTTCCTGATGAAGCGCGAAGGCTGGGATTTTCAGGAGACCCTGCGCTTTTTGGCGGAAAATGCTGGTATTCCCCTGCCCACATACAAGCCTGTCAGCGATCAGGAAGTCAGCCTGCGCGAAAGCCTGACCCAGGCACTCGATGCGGCAGCCGCTTTCTACCGCAAGCAGATGCTGGAAACCCAGCCCGGGCAGGAGGCGCTGGCCTACTTGCGCAAACGCGGCCTGAATGACGAGACAATTAAGATCTGGGGTTTGGGCTATGCGCCAGGCGGGTGGAATGATCTTTCCAATGCCCTGTCGCGCAAAGGCTTCAACCGGGATGCGCTTTTGCAGGCCGGTTTGCTGACCGAGCGTGACGATGGTGAGACCTACGATAAGTTCCGCAACCGCCTGATGTTCCCGATCCGCGCAACCGACGGTAAGATTGTTGGGTTTGGGGGGCGTGTGCTGGACCCCAACGATGTGCCCAAGTACATGAATTCCCCAAGGACGGACCTGTTCGACAAAGGACGTCTGCTTTACGGCCTGGACCTGGCGCGCCAGGCGATCCGCCGCGATGAGCAGGCAGTCATCGTGGAAGGGTATATGGACGTGATCGGTCTCTACCAGGCGGGTTTCCAAAACGCCGTTTCGCCGATGGGCACCGCCCTGACTGAAGACCAATTCCGACTGCTCAAGCGTTACACCCGCAGCATTGTGCTGGCGCTGGACCCCGACGCTGCCGGCGAACAAGCCACCCTGCGCGGTCTGGAGACTGCGCGCAAAACTATGGATCAGGATGCTGAAATGCGTTTCGACTCGCATGGACTGCTGCACGTGGAAGGGCGCCTGAATGCCGATATCCGCGTGACCACCCTGCCGGAGGGCAAGGACCCGGACGAAATCGCATTGGAAGACCCGGAAGTATGGCGGAACATCCTGTCCAGCGCTAAACCGGTGGTGGTGCATGTGATGGAAACCCTGGCTGCCAACCAGGATGTGGATGATGCCAAAGTGAAGCGCGAAATTGCCGGGCAGGTGATCCCGCTGATTGAAGACGTGGCAGACCCAATTGAACGCGAGGCTTATCGTCAGCAATTGGCGCGCGTGATCCGGGTGGATGAACGCGCTTTGCTGCTTACCAGCACTCCTGTGCGCCGCAGGAAGCGCACAACCCAACCGGAACAAGGTCCTGAAAACAAACTTTCAAGGGTATCCGATGCTTCCCAGCGGGGCCGGATTTTGCAGCAATATGCCCTTGGGCAGCTCATCAAGTATCCTTATTCGTTGAATAAGATAAACACAGCCCTGGTTCTGTTAGGGTTGGACCAGTTGAATGCGCAAGATTTCAGTGAAAGTGATTTGCGTGTAGGTTTTTCCCTGGTTAAAGCCAGCTTGGAGCAGTACGATATGTCTCCCGAAGATTTTCTGTCCGAGAATTTGCCGGAACTGCTGGATGTACAATCCGAACCGGTTCTAATTGAAAAAACACTGCCGCCAACGGAAGAGAAGCGCCTGGCCGACCAGGTGCTCAATGCCCTGCTCATACGCAAGGACAACGTTGACAGGCGCATCCAGGAAATCCGCTATATGCAATCGGCCACCGAAGGCAAAACTTACTCCGAAGAAGAAGCCCATTTTCTTTATATTGAACAACTCAACCTGCGCCGTCTGATCGACGCAGGCCTGGCCCCTTCGCTGCGAAAGGTTAGACCAACCCGGAAACCTATCCGTAAATATCCCGGAAAAAAGGGGGGCTGACCTGTTGGATGATTTTCGTCTGGATCCTGAAGAAGAACGCGCTTTAGAAGAAAATGACCCGGAAGAAGCTTTTGAGAAAGCTGAAACTGAAGAAAGCCTGACGGGGCTGGAAGCTGGATTCCAAATCGATGATCCTATGCAGCTTTATTTGCGTGAGATCAACCACAGCAATTTATTGAAAGATCACCAGGAATTCCTGCTGGCCACCTGTGTACAGGCGCCGCTGCATCTTAAACCCTTCCAATCGGTGGGGATGGATTTGAATGTGGAAGCTGTCTATAAAGACATGCTGTCCACCTGGTCCCAGGTGCGTACGGATGCATCCAACGTTCGCCAAAAACCACCAAAACTTGTGCCAATCCTGCGCGAAGCACTTAACCTGCGTTCAGATCCACTCCTCGACGGACTATCGTATGTCTACGAATACCTTGAGGATGACCGCTGGGGTAAGGACAAGCATTGGGAAGTGCTGGCACAGGACCTTTTCCGCTTTTTCCTGGACTGCTACGCTTTGCCGGCTTGTTTAAGTGAAGCGCTGCTCGCCCGGCTGGAAAAAAACGCCCGGCTGCCGGCTTTTCGGACGATCCGAACTATGCTGCCTGAAGCGCGGGTGTGTGCGGAGGCGATGGACGTAGTTAACAAAAACGCTGAAACAGCAAAGCACCGGCTGGTGGAATTCAATCTGCGGTTGGTTGTCAGCATAGCGAAGCGTTACACCGGCAGGGGCATAGCGCTTCCGGACCTAATCCAGGAAGGCAATCTCGGTTTGCTGCGTGCTATCCAAAAATTTGATCCTGCACGAGGTTTCCGCTTCAGCACCTATGCCACCTGGTGGATCCGCCAATCGGTCAGCCGCTATATCCTTGAGAATGCACGAACTATCCGTATTCCAGTGCACATGGTGGAATCGATCAGTAAGATGCTCAAGATCCAAACCAAACTGGTGCAGGAACTGGGGCGCAATCCCTCCTTTGCGGAGATTGCCGCTGAGTCTACGCTCATAAGCGAGGAAGACCAAAACGCCATCAAAGAACTGAAGGGCGATCGGACTTTGGCAGCGTCAGACCTGCTGCACCGCTGGGATGAAGCCGCTGATAAGGTTGAACAAATCCTAAAAAATGCGGAAGAACCCGTCTCACTGGAGAGCCCGGTGGGGGACGAGGACAACAGCACCCTGGGCGATTACATTGAAGATTCAGAGGCTGTTGAACCGATTGAGGTTGTGCTGCAGGATGCGCTGCATACGCTTATCAAGGAATCCCTGGATTCCCTGACCGACAAAGAGCGCGAAGTGCTGGAACTCCGCTTTGGGTTGGTGGACGGGGTTTATCATTCTCTGGAAGAGATCAGCGAGAAGTTTGAACTGACGCGCGAACGCATCCGCCAGATTGAAGGTTCTGCCCTGCGCAAACTGCGCGATCCAAAGCGCACCAACATCCTCAGGGATTATTTCCAAAATCGTTAAACCAAAAAATCCCGGCGAACCGGGATTTTGTTTTATTGTACTAGTTGAGGTGCTGGTCTTAGTTGGGCTGCCTGTTGGTTACTTGTTTAGGTAATCTTCCAATTGTTCTGCACTGAAAACCTGGGGTTCGTAGTCTGCGTCTGCCTGCCGTTCATAAATCCTGGTGAAGGCTTTGAGATGGTTGACTGAACCTTTGAGCAGGGCTGTGTAGACCGTTTCGATGTCCTTGTTTTCCGTGGCTTCAAGACCTTCTTCCAGGTCCAGGATGTCCACTTCTTCGATCAAGGCGCCTACCAGCAGGGCTTCTTCCAGGGATTCGGAGCCGCGTTCCACCAGGTCGTCGTAGAGTTTCTGGAGTTCTTCGTTGACAAATACGCCGACAGTGGGGTCGGTGATGATGTCTTCGATGCCGAAGGTATCCAGTAATTCACCGACGCGATCCATGTGGCGGGTTTCGGCCTTGGCAATGTTCAAAAAAGTGCGCTGGCCCCAAATTTCGTAAAGGGTGAGATAGACGTCCTGGGCAACTTTTTCTTCTTCACGCATGAAATAGAGCATGTCGATCTCTTCCTGGGAGAGCGGTGCGCTTTCAGATTGGGAAGCGACGGCAGGGGTGCTGGCAAATACCAGACTGGTTTGGGAAGCCACCATGGCCATTACAAAAAAGATTGCGGTCAGAGCGGCGAAGATTTTCTTTTGGTTTTTCATTTTTATTCTCCTGATTGTATAATTTTCCTTAGTTAGGTTTACAATCGCAATAGTAGCAGGCGCTTATGCAAAAAGCGTGTGCAGGTTATGAAGAAGTGATGAATTTCAATGGAAACCCCATATTTTGACGGAGAGCGGAATGAAAACTGAAGTGACCGGCCCCGAAAGCAGCAGCAAGCCCATGTATGCCCGGATTTATGACCTGGTGAAGCAGATCCCTGAAAGCCGGGTGGCCACTTACGGGCAAATTGCCAGGTTAGCAGGCGGGTGCACTGCCCGCCTGGTGGGTTATGCCATGGCAGCCCTGAAAGATGGGCGGGATCCAGACGTGCCCTGGCAGCGGGTCATCAATGCGCAGGGGCGGATCAGCATGCACGGGATAGGTTCTGCCCAGCAGCGTTTCTTGTTGGAGAATGAAGGGATTGTATTTCGACCTGACGATTCGATTGACCTTGAAGCGTTCGGTTGGGAGTTCTAATGGCAGGTTATGCAAAGACAGTTTGGTTGACTAAGGATGCCGATGGACACAACAGTAGAAATTCTTGAGAATGCCGAAACTTTTCTGGGCTGGACGCAGCCTGTTTACGAAGCGGAAGAAGGCAAGCACACCCTGATGCTGGGTGTGGCACGGCGGGCAGCCCAGGCGCCAGAGAGCCTGCCCCAAAAGCCTTTTTTTGCCGTGGTGCATGACGGCGCCCAAACGCTTTTGTGCAGCGCCCTGCGCACCCCGCCGCACTTTCTCTTGGTGCACAGCGACCCAGTGGACAAAAACGCACTGGATTTGTTGGCTGAGCGTCTCAACGCGGATGGGATTGTGCTGCCGGGTTCGAACGGGATGGCCGATGCCAGCGATGCCTTTGCCTCTCTTTGGTGTGAACGCAGCGGGAGTAAAGCGGTGCTGAGGCACAGGCTGCGGTCTTATGTTTTACGGGAGGTAATACCGCCGCCGAAGCCTATTGGCAGGATGCGCCTGGCAGACACACAAGACGTCCATGCCATAGCGGTGATGTTGATTGCGATGGGCATGGAGACGCAGGCAGCTGTTGCAGAGCAGTGGACGGCGCAACGGGTCGGCGCCCTGATTGAGAGAAAAGATTTGTTTGTGTGGGAGGTGGACGGATTTCCCAGGAGCACTGCTATGCTCACCCGCCCAACCCGCCAGGCGATGACTGTTTCAGGGGTGTATACCTTCCCGGCGAACCGCGGCAAGGGCTTTGCTTCGGCACTGGTAGCCGGCGTTTCCCAGGTGGTTTTGGACCGTGGATACCGCATGGCACAGTTGTTTACCGACCTTGCCAATCCGGTCAGCAACGCAATCTACCAGAAGATAGGCTACCAGCCCGTGTGCGATTACCATGAGTACCGTTACTTTCCTGGTTGAGCAAGTCTGCCTATAAGAGATGGAGGATGAATGAAAACCATTGGCGCAGTTGAGCAGCGGATTATTGAAGATGCTGCGGCACGGATAGGCATCCCAACCTTGCTGCTGATGGAACAGGCAGCCCGCGCGGTTGCCGATCGGGCTCTGGCACTGCTGCCGTATCTACCCTGCCAGAGAGTGACCATTTTGTGCGGAGGCGGCAACAACGGCGGGGATGGTTATGCTGCAGCCAGGATGCTGCTGGACCATGTTCCGGAACTGCGCCTTTTTGAGGTCGAAGCAATAGCACGCAACCAGGGGGATGCAAGGTTGAACCGGGAAGCCTGTTTGGGGTTGGGTCTGGTGCCTGAACCGCTGGATCATTTTCAACCCAGCGGCGGGGTAATTGTCGATGCCCTGTTCGGCAGCGGTTATAAGGCGGACCGCCTGCCCAGCGCAGAATTTATTGATGTAGTGGAAAAAATCGCCATCTCAAGGTCTGAACATGCTGCCCGGGTGCTGGCAGTGGACCTGCCTTCAGGCGTGGAGTCTGAAACCGGTCGGGTTGGGCAGGCTGTGGTTTGTGCCGATGAGACCCTGACTTTTGTTTTGCCAAAGACCGGGATGTATAGTTACCCGGGAAGGAAGTACTGCGGGACGATCCGGGTTTGCGATCTGGGTGTGCCGCCAAGTCTCATCGAGCAGGTTTGGGAGACTGAGGGCTTCAGAACCCCCAGGGTGGTGGATGTTCAGGAAGTGCGCGGCTGGAAGCCGGCCGTACAAACCGACAGCCACAAGGGCAGTTTTGGCAGGGCGGCTTTGCTGGCGGGCAGCCCAGGGATGGCTGGGGCAGCCATTTTGGCTGGTCGGGCAGCGCTGAAAGCCGGCTGCGGGTACGTGTATATAACCGTGCCGGAATCGATTTACCCTGCTGTGCTGGAAGCCGCCCCATCGCTGCTGACCACTATCGTGCCGGATTGGGGTAAAAGCGATTTGCCGGAAGGTTTTGGGCAAACTTTCCTTGAGGGTAAAGATGCCGTTTTGATCGGACCGGGAATGGGCAGCGAGGCACAGCGCTCCAGGGCTTTGCAGAGACTGCTGAATGAGGTGATTGGGGAGGCCAAACGCCTGGTATTGGATGCGGATGCGCTAAACCTGATGGCAGGGGCAGATTGCCTTGCAAATTACCGCGAGCGGCTGCAGGCAAGGACTGCCGCAGGATTAGAACCGGCCATCCTGACACCCCACCCGGGGGAATTTGCCCGCCTGTGCCCCGAAGGGGCAGACCTGGTGCTGCAAGACCGCATCCGCGCGGCGCGCATGCTGGCAGAATTGACCGGCAGCGTGATTGTGTTGAAAGGCGCCGGCACCGTTGTGGTGTTTCCCGATGGCGGCGATCCGCCCGAAACCTGGATCAACGCTTCTGGGAATGTGGGCATGGCCAAAGCCGGGTCTGGGGATGTGCTCAGCGGCCTGCTGGCGGCACTGCTGGCGCAGGGGCTGCCTTTGCGCCAGGCGGTGCTGGCGGGGGTGTACCTGCACGGGCTGGCTGGGGACGTCATGGCGCAGGAACTCACCAGCAGGGCGCTCACCCCGGAAGACACGCTGGCGGGTCTGCCGGCGGCTTACCGGCAGGTTGGGTGGGAAGATTGACCTGAACCGGCGATTCTGCCGTAAAATACTCCCCATGCAGAGCATTATTTTGCCCTTAACTGAGGATCATGCCGCCTACCTGAGCGATGAATCCCGCCTGGTGGGCTCAGCAGAGAGCATTTCATTTCCGGAAAACGAAGCCGATATCCTTGCCGTTCTGGCAGAGGTACGTGCCCGCGGCGCAACGCTAACGGTGCAGGGCGCCCGCACCGGCATCACGGCCGGGGCGGTGCCGCACGGCGGGCATGTGCTCAACCTGAGCCGGATGAACCGCATCACCGGTATGGGGTTTGATGAACGCAGCGGGGCTTACGTGCTGCATGTGCAGCCGGGGGTGACCTTTGCACAGGTTAACAAAGCCATTCGTGAGAAGGATATCGACACCAGCGCTTGGTCTGAGGCATCCCTGCAGGTGTATAAGCAGTTTCGCAGCGCTGGAGAGTGGTTTTTTGCGGCGGATATCACCGAGACGACTGCTTCCTTGGGCGGTATGGCTTCCACGAACGCTTCCGGGGCGAAATCGTTCCGCTACGGCGCGATGCGGGAACACGTGCAGGGTCTCCGGTTGGTTCTGCCTTCAGGCAGGCTGCTGACCCTGGAGCGGGGCGACTATGCGGCGGAGGGCAGACGCTTTGCCTTACGGCTGGATGACGGCACAATACTACAGGGCAGCCTGCCGGCCTATACCATGCCGGCGGTAAAGAACGCTTCCGGGTATTTTGTACGGGATAACATGGATCTGGTGGACCTGTTCATCGGGTCGGAAGGGACGCTGGCAATCGCAGCGGAAATCCGCATCAGGCTGCAGCCCCTGCCGGCGGTGATCTGGGGAGTACTGGCATTTTTCCCCAATGAAACACGTGCATTGGATTTTGTTGAAGCGCTGCGCGAGTTAGATTTGGCGGACCTTCCGGCTGCGATAGAGTATTTTGATCCCGAATGCCTGGAACTGATCCGGCGGGAGAAGCGCAGCCTAAACATGCACCAGGGCATCCCGGACATCCCGAAAGATTACGTCTGCGCGGTTTACGGTGAGTTCCACCAGGATGACCTGGCAGCGATGGAGGCTGCCATCCCGCGCCTGGCAACGCTGCTGGCAGCATGCGGCGGCAGCGAAGCGGCTGCCTGGCTGGGGGTGACTGCCCAGGAAATGGACAAATTGATCACCTTCCGACATGCCATCCCTGAGAGCGTCAACCGCATTATTGCCGAAAGAAAACGCACGCACCCGGGTCTCACCAAGCTTGGCACGGATATGGCGGTGCCGGACGGGGATTTGCGTTGGGTGATGCAGCGCTACCGGCAGGGCATCCAGCAGGGCGGCTTTGAGAGCGTGATGTTCGGGCACATTGGCAATAACCACCTGCACGTCAACATCCTGCCCCGAAACGACGAGGAGTTTGTGCGTGCCAAGGTGCTTTTTTTGGAATGGGCCAATGCGGTCATTCGGGCAGGCGGCACCATCTCTGCTGAGCACGGGGTAGGCAAACTCAAGACCGCTTTCCTGACCGCTATGTACGGTGAGGAGGAGATCTATAAGATGCGCCAGCTGAAACGCATCTTTGACCCGGAAGGCTTGCTCAACCCCGGCAATATGTTCAGCAAGCAGCAGGAGCAGGGCTGATGGACTGCGTGGTGTGCATCAAGCAGGTGCCGGCCAGTGCAAACATCCGCCTGGACCCGGAGACGCATACGCTGGTGCGTTCGGGTGCCCAGAGCGAACTGAATCCGTTTGACCTGTACGCCCTGGAAGCAGCCCTGCGCATCCGGGAGGCAGCGGGCGGCAGCGTTACCGTGATCAGCATGGGTATTCCCAGCACCGTCAATCTCCTGCGCTATGCACTGGGGTTGGGGGCGGACAAGGCGGTGCTGCTCAGCTCGCCCGGGTTTGCCGGATCTGACACCTGGGCGACGGCTTATACACTGGCGCATGCTATCCAGAAGTGCGGCAGATTTGACCTGGTATTGTGCGGCAAGCAAGCCATTGATGGCGATACCGCCCAGGTGGGTCCGTCTTTGGCGGAAAAATTAGGTATTCCGCATGCTGCCTATGTGAGCCAGATCATTGATTGCAGCGGCAGCGCTTTGATCTGCAAAAAAATGACCGATGAGGGCTACGAAAGCGTGCGGATGCGCTTGCCGGGGCTGATCACTGTGGTCAAGGAGATCAACACGCCGCGCTTTATGACATTGGCAGGCTACCGCCGGGCAGCGGATCAGTACATACCGGTCTGGACGCCTGAAGACCTGGGGCTGGACCGAACCCAGATCGGGCTGAAGGGTTCTCCGACCAGGGTGGTGAAGACCTTTGCCCCAGACCAGCATAAGGACACGCGCATGTTCACGGGCACTCCCAGAGCGGCGGCAGCCCTGATCGTTGAAACGCTAAGGGGCAAA
>CAYVWM010000019.1:6760-24251 GCA_964455505.1 uncultured Anaerolineaceae bacterium | reverse complement strand
AACTGCAGGCAGCGGTTTGGATGCTTTGACCCAAAACATTGAAGCCTACACCACAAATCAGCACAACCCCCTGGCGGATTCTATTGCCAGAGAAGGGATTGCCAGAGCAGCCGGCAGTTTGAGAAAAGCCTTTTTTGACGGCTTGGATGCAGAAGCTCGGGAAGACATGGCAATTGCCAGTTTATTTGGGGGGCTTGCACTGGCGAACTCAGGTTTGGGAGCTGTGCACGGATTTGCCGGCGGTTTGGGAGGCATGACAAATGCACCGCATGGACCAATCTGCGGCAGATTGCTGCCGGGCGTCGTGCGCGCGAATGTTGACGCACTGCTGCAGTCCGATGCGCAGAGTCATTACCTGAAGCGATATCTTGAAATTGCCCGTCTTTTGTGTCAGAACACAGAAGCGCAAATTTATGATGGAATTGCCTGGTTGGAAGAAACGGTGCAATTATTTGGCATAGAACGCCTGGGTGCTTATGGGCTGCAGGAAGCGGACCTTGACGAGGTTGTTAGAAAATCTCAGGCAGCTTCGAGCATGAAAAAGAACCCGGTTGTCTTGGAAAGCCGGGCCCTGCGGGATATTCTGCTCGCAGCGTTGTAAGTTTCTCTGCAGTGTTTGTCAGGCTGCGGTGAAGCAGCTGGTGGTGATTAACCCAGGTCCTGCATGCACGACTATTGCGGGCGGAACAGTGTAGATCGGGACCCGATCCAGCTCAAGTTTTTCTGTGAGTCTCTCAGCCAATAGCCTGGCTTCTTCTTCGGCACCGCAATGGCTTACGGTCAGGAAAGGCTGGGGGTTACCCTGGCAGAGGTCCAGATTAATTGCTTCAATGGTGTTTAGCGCTTGTTTAAAAGTGCGCACCTTGTCGTACGGTTCAACCTGTCCATCTTTAACCGTGAGAATGGGTTTGATTTGGAGCACACTGCCGAATATCCTTGCTGCGCCGCCGATGCGGCCGCCTTTGTGTAAGTACTCAAGCGTGTCTACAAGAAAGAAAACCCGCTCCCGGTCAGCCATTGACCTGACCCGGTCTATCAGTTCAGGCATCGTCATACCGGCATCTGCCCAATGTTTGGCCTGAAGTACCAATGAACCCAAGCCCCCTCCAATGATCTTTGAATCTACAACCTGGATATCGTTTGTGTGGAACTCTTCGGCAGCGATTACAGCACTGCGGTATGTACCGCTCATCTTGAGTGAAGGGGTAATTACCAGCGCTTGGTCTCCAGCAGCAAGAATTGCTTCATAAATCGGGGTGTATAAACTCGGTGGTGGTGCCGCAGTACCAGGCAGGCGTTTGGATGACTGCAGTTTTTCCAAAAATTTGGCAGTATCGATTTCATTGTCATCCCGGTATGATGTATCCCCAAAGGTGATGATTTGCGGCAGGACGTGTATCCCTTTTGCTATCAATTCAGTTGGGGATATGCCGCAGGTTGTATCAGCGATGATTTGAATCATAAAGAAAACCTCTGTAATAATGTGTTTGGGGTTGCCTGGATAATCCCTGAAAAAATAACTTATAAATGATAATAGGCAATTATTGTGCGTCAGGACCGGAAAGATGGACACCGCAATTTGGGCAAATGGTTTCTGACTTAAGCAGGATAAAACCACAATTCGGACAGGTAATAGGCTGGCTATCACCCAACGGTGCTCCGCATGCCAGGCAGCGGGCAGAAGCAATTGGGTTGGCAGTGTTGCAGTAGGGGCAAATAGTGCGGCTTAATCGCTCGGAGAGTTTATAACCAGTGCCTTTTTGCCGGGAAAAGTCTTCAATGACCTTCCAGACGCTGTCTGCCAGCTGCAGGGATTCAACATCCTGGGCAAGATCATCAATGCGCCCCAGCAATGAAAGTGGGTTGCGCAGGGCGCTGAGCGCAGTCATTCCCAGGCTGGCAGCCAGACCAAACCAGAGTTGGTTGCTCAACTGTACGCTGACGCCATCTTTAACTGTTTGCATGCTTACAGTAAGCGCGGTGTGACCACCAGAGCTTAGATTTCTACGTGTAGCGATTTGCACAGCCAGGTTGGAGGGGTCTCCAAAGCGCTGCACCTGGTAATTTCCACGGTGAAAAAAAGCAATCAGTTCTCTGGCGAGGTCTTCCGGTGTAAAGTTTCCGTGTACAATGCGTGGAGCCATGTTGTGCCCTTCAGGTTGGTTTATGGATAGATTATAATCGGGTTATTATTTGTAAGGAAAGATAATATGTGGTTTCTCAAAAATAAACAGATTTCCGGAGTTGCAGTTTTTGTATGCATATCAGCGCTGCTTGTACTCAGTTTTGTTTCTGCTACTGAGAGCCCGGTGTTTGGTCAATTTCCTACTGTGAACATCCCAACAGTAACAAGTTCACCCAGGGGACCCTTTATTCGGGTGTTGCTTACCACAACAGAATATGACCCAATCAATGTCCGATCCGGACCAAGTTCCACCTACGAACTGGTTGGGGTAATGCTGGTCGGGCAGGAAGCCCCAGCCTTGGGCTATTATGACCAGTATATCCAGATAGAGTATCCGGGCGGTCCTGGAGGAAAAGGTTGGGTCTTTTCCAACAATGTGGATATCATTGGCGGACCTTTGCCATTGCTGGAACCGCCTGCTACGGCTACTCCGGCAGTGACCAAGACCATTGACCCAACCCTGGCAGCCCAATTCATCATAACCTCTCAACCGACACGCTTACCCACCTTTACGGAGCCCCCAGCACTAAGCTTGCCGACCTACCAGGTTGAAACCGGTTCTACTGCTCCGGGCGGGATACCAATGGGGCTGGTGATTGTTGTTTTGGCTGGGTTGGGCGTGTTTCTGACGCTGATTGCCATTCTGAGGCGGGGATAAACCTGCCCGTTAGTCTAACCTTTGCCCAGACCTAATACTACGAGCCTATGTTAAAATAACCCGATATGGACGTAAAAACTGTCTCTAGTAACCGCAAAGCCCGGTTTGAATATTTTATTCAGGATATCTATGAAGCTGGGATGGTGCTGAAAGGCACGGAAATAAAATCCATCCGTAAGGGTCAGATCAGCTTGCAGGAAGCCTATGTGCGCACGGACGGCGAGCAAGCCTGGCTGGTGGGGGCTCACGTTGCCCCCTATGAACATGCCAGCGCATTCCAACACGATCCTGACCGCGAACGAAAACTCCTGCTGAACAAGCGTGAGATCCGGGAGATCTGGGATGCTGTGCGGATCAAGGGAATGACAATAGTTCCCATTCGCGTGTACCTGAAGAATGGAAAAGCCAAACTGGAAATCGGGGTTGCCAAAGGGAAGAAGCAGTACGACAAAAGGGATTCCATCAAGCAGCGCGACATGGAACGTGAAGAAGCCCGGGTCGAACACAGATTTCACTGAGATCAATGAAAACACAAAATTGGATAAGCCAAACAATATTTGCGTAGAGGGTTGGCAGACAGCCAAAAGACCGGAAAGTATAATTGCCGCATGAATTCTAACCATCGACTTACGCGTAGAGAATTTCTGAAATTATCGGGTTTGGTAGCTGGCGCGCTCGCACTTCCGCTCCCAAAACGGGCTATTGCCCGGCCTGCGCAGCAATTCGCAGAGGGCATTAATTTAGGACGGATTTGTGCGGGGAAAGAAGGCGCCTGGTTCCGCTTGCGGTCCGAACCAAATATAAACGCCCCTGAGACTGAACTGGTGGTAAGGGATGATGTTTTGGAGTGGAAACGCGAAGTGGTTGCCAATAGCCTGGACCTGAATGTTTACAACCAGCGTTGGGTAGAGACTCCGAAAGGGTATATCTATTCAGCGATGATTCAGCCAGTGAAATACGTGAATAATGTGCCCATACAGATGTTGCCAGTCAATTCAGATGGCAGCAAAGGCATGTGGGTGGAAATCACCAAGCCGGTTGTGGATATCAAACCAACCCGTCTGCCTGCGGCATCCTATTGGATCCGGGAGGTAGTCAAACCGCGCATTTATTACAGCCAGATTTTTTGGGCTTATGATGTCCGGCAGCAAGATGGGGTCTGGGAGTATCTGCTCATGGAGAAATGGGGCGCGGAGCCAGACAGCTATTGGGCTGATGCTACTGCTTGCCGTCCGATTGCAGCAGAAGAAACAACGCCCATCCATCCCGATGTGGCTGACAAGTTTATTATTGTCGATAATAAATACCAGACTCTGTCGTGCCTGGAAAATGGCAAAGAGGTGTATTTTTGTGAAGTTTCAACTGGCGGACCATTAACCCCGCTGGGTGTGCACACGATCTGGCGGAAAATGGTTTCGACCCACATGAGTGCCGGCGGTGTGATGGAATTCGACACGTCTGGCATTGGTTGGACAACCATTTTTGATTCCAACGGAGCTGCCATCCACGCTGCTTTCTGGCACAACAACTTTGGCACCGCACTTTCGCACGGCTGTGTCAATTGCAAACCCGAGGATGCCAAATGGATCTGGCGCTGGACCAATCCGCAGGTTGGTTACTATACCGGGGAGTTAACCGTTCAGGGCGGCGCAAATTCTACCAAAGTGGAGGTCATCGGTTAACTCTGAATTTGAACACATCGCTTGAGACAACAATTCTATAAGTGAGTTTTGTTCGAACACAGAGCAGCTGGACAAGTGCCGTACCATGATCGATGCGATATTATTTACCAAGCCTGAGGCAAAAGAACAGACCACTGCTTATCTTTCCCTTCTCAAACAACTTGAGCCTACATATCCCCATCATGTAGTCGTTGTAGATGTATCAACAAATGCTTACCTAAAAAAGGTGTTCAATAATGAATTGCCCCGGTTGGAAATTGGACCTTTTAATCTGACGGGCACTCTAAATCAAGGGACAATTGAAACGGCTTTTGATGAAACAATGGCGCGACAGGCTGGAAGTGCCGCAAAAGGCTCTATGGATAAAAATTATGCACCGAGCCTTCTACAGGGGTTAAGCAAATCAGACCGGTTTACGCTTTTTTTCTCAAAGCACTACCTGTTCATTTTTAATCTGCTTGTATTTTTTTATGTTGGCTTAGCAATGCTTGCTCCAGTCTTGATGAAATTGGATAATCCCAAACCGGCTTCCTGGATTTACAAAGGATACAGCGTGATGTGCCATCAGTTGGCATACCGCTCTTTTTTTATGTTTGGAGAGCAGTTGTTTTATCCTCCTGAGAGTGCAGGTTTGGATGGGTATCTGACTTTTGAAGCTGTTAGCGACCTGGAGGAAAATGACATGCTTGCTGCCAAGCGGTTTGTTGGCAATGAATTGGTTGGGTATAAGATGGCTTTATGCCAGCGTGATGTTGCCATTTACCTGTTTATCCTACTTTTTGGGATACTTTATGCCATTTCCGGGCGAAAAATTCATCCCATTCCCTGGCAGGTATGGATATTTTTGGGAATTGCACCTATTGGTCTGGACGGCGTCTCGCAACTGGTTAGCCAGTTGGGTGGAGCACTCTTTTCCTGGGTTCCGCTGCGTGAAAGCACACCGCTGCTTCGGGTGATCACAGGCGGCATGTTTGGCTTTTTCACCGCGTGGTTTGGATATCCAACAGTGGAAGAAACTGTAAATATCAGCCGATTACAGCTTGAAAAACGCAAAGCAGTCAGCCGAGTGGTTCGATCAGTGGGAGTGCCGCATCAATGAAAAGAAACGATACGAACGGTTTGCGGTATTACACACTTGAGAGTCTTGCAGATCAACCCTTGGATCATGCTTTCTTTACACGTCTGGGAGGAGTAAGCCAGGGACCGTACGCTTCGCTAAACCTTGGCGGGACGGTTGGCGATACCCCCGAAAATGTTATTGCCAATCACGGCTTGCTTTTTGAAGCTTTTGACAGACCTTTTGAGAGCCGCTTTGACGTCTGGCAGGTGCACGGCAGAACCCTTGTGCTGACTGATCACCCTCGACCTGCAGATCAAAAACACCAACCAGCTGATGGAATCTTTACTGCAAATCCAGAGGTTACGCTGATCATGCGCTTTGCCGATTGTGTTCCTCTGATTTTTTACGATCCAGTCAAAAGGATCGTTGGGTTGGTGCACGCAGGCTGGCAGGGAACGGTGCTCAAAATTGGTGCAGAAGCCGTTCAAATGCTGCAGGAAAAATTTGGTTCAGAACCGGCAGATTTGATGGTTGGCATTGGTCCTTCTATCAGCAAGCACCATTACAGGGTGGGTGAGGAAGTACATGCGCGGTTTGTAAAAGCTTTTGGCGCGCAAGCGGAAGCATTCTTTCACCAACAACCCACCGGCTTGTTTCTTGACCTGTGGAAAGCCAACGAGGAAACACTTCGCCAGGCAGGTGTTATTCACATTGAGCAATCGCAAATCTGTACTGCTTCTAATTTGGATGAATGGTATTCTTACAGGCAGGAAAAAGGCGTTACGGGTCGTTTTGCAGCTATGGTAGCATTGAAGTGAAATGAATAACGCAATCGATTCAGATTTGATCACAGAGATTTGCACTCGGTTTGAAAAAATTCGGTCTGGCATTCTGGCTGCCTGTGAAAGATCTGGTCGGGATCCCCAATCTGTACGGATCGTGACTGTTTCAAAACGCCATACCACTGCGGTGATTCGGGCGGCCTATGCTTGCGGGCTTCGGATTTTCGGAGAAAATTATGCCAGCGAACTGCTTGACAAAAAAGCAATCCTCAGTGACCTGGCGGATATTCAGTGGGAAATGATTGGCCATGTTCAGAGCCGCAAGGCCAAACTCATTGCCAATGAGGTCGGGCGGGTGCATTCTGTGGACAGCATCAAATTGGCTGAGCTTTTGAACCGCTATCGAGACTCGGACCTTGGACCTCTGGAAGTATTATTGGAAGTAAACCTCAGTGGAGAGTTTAGCAAATCCGGAGTGGATGGCGCACGCAACGAGCAGTGGGGCGGCATCCTGAACCTTGTGGATTGTATTCAGGAACTTCCCGGAATAAAACTGACAGGCTTGATGACCATGCCGCCGCTCCAGGAAAAAATGGAGCTAAACCGTCCTTATTTTAATAAACTACGTCAGCTAATGGCGTTTATCAATTCAGAAAGACCCGGGATGAAATTGAGTGAACTTTCAATGGGCACTTCTGCAGATTTCCCCGTTGCCATTGAAGAAGGGGCAACCCTGATTCGGCTTGGTGAGTCCATCCTTGGGCAAAGACCTGTGAAGGAATAGTATGCGTCTCTTTATAGCAATTATCCATTCTGCTGCACAAATCCTAAGCCTGTTGATCATCATTCACAGTGTCCTCAGTTTTTTTGTGCCGCCGTATAATCCCATCCAGGTTTTTCTGTCCAGAATTCTGGATCCGCTCTACGCCCCAATCCGGAAATTGGTCAAACCAATGGGCGGGCTTGACCTTTCTCCAATGATTTTGTTGATATTGATTTATGTGTTGGAATCGGTGCTGGCGAGAATTTTGGGTTCCCTGTAAGCGAAAGCGCTAATTAACTCTTGTAAAGATACCGACCGCAGGTTCTGCATTTGACCAGCGTGGAGGGAGACCGGGCTGCCTGTATGTCCCCTGGAGAAATGCTGGCACCGCAAGCAGAACAGGCGTCATCCACGATTTCTGAAACAGCCTTGCCCCCTTTGGACCTGAACAAGTTTTGATATTCCGCAGCAATATCAAGCGGCAAGGCAGCAACCAGACTCTGCCTTTGCGCGTCCAGTCGCGGTTTTTCCAGTTCAAGATTGTGTTTTTCGCCTGATAAGAGGGCGTTTTCAGATGCTTTTTGATCTAATATCCGGGAATATTCCTTTTCAGCTTCCTGCAGTGATTTTTGGGCACTTTCTTGCCGTATCATGACATCCAGCAAGTCGTCCTCCATCTTAGCAATCGTTTTGCGCAGCGCTTCGCTTTCTGCTTGCAGGTCCTGCAGTTCTTTGGGATTGCGCACCTTACCGCCAAACAGTTGGGATTGGGTTAGTTCCAACTTCATTTTCTTGCTTGCCACCTGATTATTCGACTCATTCAGATCGCTTTGCACCTTCCGGAGCGATTGTTCGGCTTGGGTTTTGAGTTCCAATTTTGCTCTGACCGATTCATCTGCAGCCAGGGTTTCAGTGATCGCTGCCAAGCGTCTCTTAATTTTTAGCCGTTGGGTGTCCAGCATCTGAAGTCGGTAAAGACTGAAAGAAAGGTTCATAGCGTGCCTCGCAAGATCTTAAAGAACTGTGCAGTAATTGTAACATCCAAATATCTGCCAGGAAGTGCCGCTTCGCGTTACAAGAACTTGACAAAGCATGCAATGGTACAGGTTTACTCCTATGTTATAATTCCACAGTTGTAAATTTACGGGAACCTTTCTACGGAGAGATACTTTGGCATTTAATCCTATAACCTGGCTTTTGGGGCTTTTTTCTCTGGATATCGGCATAGACCTGGGAACAGCCAATACGCTTGTTAATGTCAGGGGAAAAGGTATTGTGATCAATGAACCCTCCTGGGTGGCGATTGATAAACGTACCCGTGAGCCCCTCAAGATCGGTGCTTCAGCCAAGGCAATGGTCGGTCGTTCACCAGCCAATGTGGTCACCTTACGCCCTTTGCGCGACGGGGTCATCTCGGAATACGATATTACCCAGGCTATGCTTGAATATTTTATTGGTAAAGCACATCAACACAGTATTGTTCCCTTCCCGCGTCCAAGAGTGGTAGTGGGTATTCCTTCTGGAGCAACGGAAGTTGAAAAACGGGCGGTTTACGATGCAGCAATGGCAGCCGGCGCCCGCGAAACCTACATGGTCTATGAACCAACAGCTGCCGCCATTGGCGCTGGTCTGCCAATCAACGAGGCTTATGGCAGCCTGATTGTGGACATTGGCGGCGGTACAACGGAAGTAGCCGTACTTTCCATGGGCGGCGTGGTGATTTCAAGATCGCTGCGTGTGGCTGGAGATGAACTGGACCAAGACATCATTGAATATATCCGCAGCAAGTACAATCTTTTCATTGGCGAGCAAATGGCTGAAAAAGTGAAAATTGCCATCGGATCAGCCTATCCTTTGAAAGAAGAAAAGACGGTCGATGTGCGCGGGAGAAACTTGATCACGGGTTTGCCAGAAGCCATCGAGATTTCCTCTGTAGAAATCCGTGAGGCGCTTGCCTCATCCGTCCAGGTTATTATCGACACCATCAAGGATGCATTGGATGAATCGCCCCCTGAAATCTTAGCGGATTTGATGGACAACGGCATCTGCCTTGCAGGCGGAATGTCCCAATTGCATGGGCTGGCGGACAGACTTTCCAATGAAATCCGCGTACGGGTTTGGGTTGCTGAGGATCCAATGACCTGTGTTGCAAGAGGATGCGGCATTGTGCTGGATAACCTGGAGGAATTCGAGCAACTTCTGGTAGGAATAGAACGCGATCCTTATTCGAGTTTGCCAGGGTAGTTTATTTCTCTGCACAATCTGACCAACCCTCAGGTTTTGTCTTATGCAAATTAAAATTTCACCAAAAAATGTCAGGAATGTTACCATTGTTGTGGTCGTCGTGGGTCTGCTTTTCCTGGCAATATCAGGCTACCTTACCCCTTTCTTTAGTTTTTCTGTGAGCCCCCTAATTTCAACTCAGAGTTGGCTTGCCCAACGCTACCTGGCATTCCGAGACTTTTTCACTTCGCCCAGGGATATGGCTACGCTCCAGGAAAGGAATGCTGAACTGGAGAACGAAGTCTCTAAACTGCAGAGTCAAATTGTTGAATTGCAGGAAACCCTAAGCCAATCCCAGATTCTTTATACGCTGTTGGATTTTGCCCGAACTAATCCTCAGCATGAATATACTGCTGCAACGGTTGTGGGACGTGAAATCAGTCCGTTTCTGCAATACATCATAATTGACAAAGGGTCTAATCATGGTATTTTGTATGGTATGCCGGTTGTCACACAGCAAGGTTTGGTGGGGCGGATCGATGCGGTAGTTGCTAATGCTGCCAGGGTTCAATTGATCAGCGACGCCAAATCCATCGTCAACGTAAGACTGCAGACAGCCAAGGTGGAAGGGCAGATAGTGGGATCAATCACAGGAGAAATCACTCTGGAGATGGTGCCGCAGGATGCCGATGTGCAGATTGGCGATGTGATCCTCACATCAGGATTGGGCGGCAACTACCCTCCTAACATTTTTGTAGGCCAGGTTCTGACGATGCAGAGTCAGCAAAACACTTTATTTGAAACAGGCTCAGTTCAGCCGATCGTGGATTTTACCAGTCTGGGTGCAGTTTTGGTCATCACCAATTTTGAAGCGGTTGATATCACCCCATTGATTCCTTAAGACTCAGTTGTATGTTTGCTTATATTCTTAGCGGTCTCATTTTTACAGTCACGATGATGCTTCAATACGGCATTGTCAGCAGAACGCCAATGCTGTCTGGAACAGCAGATTTGATGGTATTGGTCATTGCTGCCTGGAGCTTGCATCAGAACAGCCGTTATTTCTGGGTGGTTGTTCTGATTTTTGGGGCAATTGTCAGTGCGTTTTCTGCTGTACCGCTTTTTCTGCCTTTATTGGCTTATGGGGCGGTATATTTTGCAGCAAACGGCATTCGTTTGCGTGTTTGGCAAACCCCTTTGCTTTCCATGTTTCTGCTGACTTTTGGGGGCACCCTATTTTTACAAGGGCTGTATATGCTGAGCCTGTTCATTGAGGGTGTTAGTTTTTCACTCTCTACTGCATTTACAGAAATTATCCTGCCAAGCGTTTTTTTGAATATACTTTTGGCAATTCCCGTGCATGCACTTATACAGGAAGTTTGCCGAAGCCTTTACCGACCAGGAATGGAAATATGAATTCCCAGCAATATCAAAAGCCGACTATAGACCTTTCCCGCTTCAAGTGGATTTACTTTATTCTTGGGGCAGTGATCCTATATTACATTTACCAATTATTTAGCTATCAGATCCTGAACAGTGAACCTTATCGCGTTCAGGCTGAGGATAATCGCACACAGGAGATTAGCGACCCAACACAACGAGGGATTATTTATGACCGCAACGGGGTGATACTTGCTCGCAACATTCCCTCCTATAATGTGACAGTTACACCAGCTGAACTGCCTGATTCTGAAGGTGAGATCCGAAAAATTTTTACCGAACTCTCCAAATTGATCGATGTCCCTATCAGCAATGGCGTTGTGGATGCTGAAACCGCGGCAAATTTCACACCTTGTTACACCGATTTGGGCATTGAACAGATTGTTTACATAGCAGACACCAACTGGCCTTTTCAAGCTACACGATTGAAATGCGATATAACCAAAGAAGTTGCCATGACCATCAGGGAAAAAGCCATGGATTGGCCTGGAATCAGCATTGAAATTGAATCCATCAGAGAGTATCCCACTGGCAACCTCACCTCTGAAGTAGTGGGTTTTCTTGGGCCTGTTCCTGAAGCACTGCTTGATTATTACACTGAACTCGGTTTTGTTTCCGGTCGAGACCGGGTGGGATATGCCGGGATAGAAAATACCATGCAGGATGAATTAGGCGGTGTAAATGGAAAACGGATCGTTGAGGTCACCGTTGGCGGTGAGATTGTGCGCAATCTGGAAGAACCTATCGAACCTGTTCCTGGTCAGAATGTATACCTGACCATTGATACCCGTTTGCAATCAGCCGCCAGAGACGCCCTCATCATGAACCTTGAGTACTGGAACAACTATGTTGGTTACACCCTCAGCACCAGCGGCTCTGTGATTGCCATGAATGTCAAAACTGGTGAGATCCTGGCAATGGTTTCGTATCCAAATTTTGAAAATAACCGAATGTCCAGTTTTATTCCTGGTTATTACTTCAACCAACTCAGCCTTGACCAGGCAAAACCGCTTGTCAATCAGGCTATCTCCGCTGAACTACCGCCGGGTTCTGTCTATAAGTTGGTCTCTGCGCTCGGGATCTTAAACGAAGGTGTTGTTACGCCTGAATACACTGTGGAAGGTCCGGGGACAATCACACTGATCCAGAAATATTACGAAAATGATCCCGGCAGACCGCAAATTTATTACTGCTGGAACCGGGAAGGGCATGGGCCGGTTGATTTCCTACACGGAATTGCCTGGTCCTGTAATATTTACTGGTACAAGGTTTCAGGTGGTTTTGCCGGTGAAGTTGAGGACGGCGGCTTGGGAATCTGGCGTATGGATGAATATGCCCGGGCCTTGGGATATGGTGCGCTGACAGGCATCGAACTGCCTGGCGAAGCCGACGGACTGTTACCCGATCCTACCTGGAAACGGTTGAACCAGGGTGAAAACTGGGCAACCGGGGATACCTACCTGGCAGCAGTAGGGCAGGGCTATGTTCTGGCTACACCTCTGCAGGTAATCAATTCAATTGCCACCATTGCGAATGATGGCAAGCATATGGAACTTTCATTGATCAGTAAAATGGTGGCTTCAGATGGGACCATTACCCAACAGTTTGAGCCCAACGTGTTATGGGACATCACTACCGAACCCATGATTACAGTATACGACGGCAACATTCCCACTGACGAGAAAATAACCGTCCAGCCCTGGGTAATTGAACTGGCTAAAAAAGGCATGGAGATGGTCACCCAACCCGGTGGAACCGCCCAAATAGAGTATGCAGGCGATGATAATAAGGTTGCCGGTAAGACGGGTACTGCGGAGTACTGCGACGACTTTGCGCTGGCAAACGGTTTGTGCGGCGAGGGTGTTGGCGGCTGGCCGGCACATGCCTGGTTTGTTGGTTACGCACCGTATGATGACCCAGAAATTGCTGTATTGGCCTTTTCTGACAGCGGTAAGGAAGGTTCTACACTGGCCGCACCGATTGTCCGGAAAGTGATTGAGGCCTATTTTGAGTTAAAAGCGGCAGACCTGGACACGCTGGAGAACGATTAGCACTGATGGCTGGTATGGAAAACGCGCAGATTGAAGTTAGAGGGGTAAAGGGTGGGGTGTTGATAACTATTCCTGACGGAAAGTGGTATCAGCAGCGCGATGCACTCATTTCCAGAATTCAAACGCACGAAAGTTTTTTTAAGGGCGGAAGGATAGCGATTGATGTTGGTGCTGCAGAATGGAACGAAACGCAGTTAATCCGGCTGCTTAAAGATTTTTCTGATGAGGGCGTCTGTTTATGGGCAGTACTGAGTACTTCAAAAGAAACGCTTGCAGCTGCCAGAAGCTTTGGTATTCCTACACGGATAACAGGCGATGCGGCGGAAAGTGCTGCACCTGAGAAAAGTGAGGCAAGCAGCGCGCCCAAGACCTACTGGATCAATCGGGATCTGGATGAAGGAGAGAGTCTCGTTGTGGAAGGGAATTTAGTGCTTTTGGGGGATATACCTGCTACTGCTGAGGTAAAAGCAACAGGTTCTGTGGTTGTTTGGGGTGTTGTTTCAGGTGCTGTGTTTGCTGGATGCAGCGGTTGTGAGGATGCTGCCCTGTATATCGCGAAACAGGTTTCCGGCAGGCTGTTTTTGGCAGGTGAGCAAGTGATTCTCACACGCAAACAGAAGGAATCTGTACCGTTGAGCGTCAGGCGGATTGATGGGCATAACCAGGTTGAAACG
Source organism: uncultured Anaerolineaceae bacterium (assembly GCA_964455505.1). GTDB lineage: Bacteria > Chloroflexota > Anaerolineae > Anaerolineales > Anaerolineaceae > Mesolinea. The sequence goes on along the minus strand of CAYVWM010000019.1, from coordinate 10,733 downwards.
TCTGGGATAAGAAAGTTTAAGTTACTATGAGAAATAGAAGTCATTGGCAAAAATTTGATTTTTTGCTCTTTGCAGCAGTGCTGTTCCTGTCGATCTTTGGGGTAGCACTGATCAGTTCTGCCATTGCTGGTAACCCGACCCTTGAAAACCATCCGCAACGCCAATCGATTTTCCTGATTATTGGCCTTGTCGTCTTATTTATCGTTGCCAGTGTGGATTACCATATCTGGCTGACGCTCACGAAACCGATGTATATTGTGATTGCCGCTCTGCTGATCTTTGTTTTTGTGATGGGTGCTGCCAGGTTTGGGGCTGCACGCTGGCTTCAGGTGGGTACAGAAACTCTCCAACCCGCTGAACTGGCTAAGATCGTTATCATCATGGCGCTGGCACAATTCTTTTCCACAAATATCACAAAAGTCAACGATTGGTGGACAGTAGGAAGAAGTTTATTAATAACTGGCGGGATCGTCATATGGATCATGCTGCAGCCCAATCTCAGCACCAGTATTGTTATTCTGGTGATCTGGTTTGCGATGTTGTGGATCAGCGGTTGGAAAACCAAGAACATTTTGATCTTTGCAGCGGTTATGATCGCTTTCCTGGCGATTTCTGCAGCACTGGATTTTCCATACCTGGCAGATTATCAGAAAGCACGTCTGACCACTTTTATCAATCCGGATGAGGATGCCCGGTATGGCGATACGTATAATGTGGACCAGGCATTGATCAGTATCGGATCGGGGGGATGGTTGGGGAAAGGTTACGGCCAGGGATCCCAGGTGCAGCTCAGATTCTTGAAAATACGGCACAACGATTTTATCTTTTCTGTGATGGCGCACGAATTTGGATTTATCGGTACTGTGCTGGTGCTGCTGTTATTGATATTCGTGATTGTCCGTTGTTTTTCGGTTGCCCAAAAAGCACCTGATGCATACGGATCTTTGTTGGCATATGGTTTTGGGGTGTTGATGGCATTTCAGATGGTAGTAAATGTTGGCGTTAATTTGCGCTTGCTACCAGTAACGGGGCTAACTTTACCCTTTATCAGTTATGGTGGTTCATCGCTGGTTTCACTCCTATTAGGAATTGGGTTGGTTGAGAATGTCAACATGCACAGTGAGAAGAAAATAGAAGAAAACCTCAATCCTCCCTTGTAAAAACTAAATAATTTTGGTAATATAACACTTCAGACGATGGGGGTTCGTCTAATGGCAGGACAGCAGACTCTGAATCTGTATGTGGAGGTTCGACTCCTTCACCCCCAGCTCCTGAAACACCCGCAAGGGTGTTTCGGTTTTAATGAGTGGAAAAGGTCATTATAATTAAGCGATGGACTCCGAGGATTTTAAAGACAACCCAAAAAGCAGCCCCACTATTGCACAACGCTATCTGGATTTCACCATCTTTACCTCTGGTCTGGCAACCATGGCAGTGGAGTTTGGAGCATCACGCTTGCTTGGCAACGTTTTTGGCACAAGCAATATCGTTTGGGCGGTGATAATCGGGTTGGTACTGGTATACCTCACGTTGGGCAATTGGCTCGGGGGAAAAATTGCAGATCGATATCCTAATTGGAGAACTTTTTTCGTCATCCTTGCATTGGCTGGCTTGTGGGTTGGTTTTGTGCCGATAATTTCCAGACCAATTCTGAAGGTTTCCGCAAATGCCTTTGATGCGATGCAAATTCCAGTGCTTGCTGGTTCGTTTTTAGCAGTGCTTCTCCTGTTTTTTATCCCCGTCACGCTCCTCGGTATGGTGACTCCTTTGGTTCTAAAACTGCTGATCCAGGATACCGAACGGACCGGTAGGATTTCCGGAAAAATATCTGCTGTTTCAACGCTGGGATCTTTCGTCGGCACATTTCTGACCGTTCTTGTGCTCATTCCCCTGGTTGGGACCTACAGGACCTTTATTGTTGTCAGCCTCGTTTTGATAGGCATAGCATTGCCCGGGCTTCTCATTTTGAAAGAGAAGCGGTTGTTTATGGTATTTACCGGATTCTTCTTCGTGGTTCTCATAGGCGGACTGGTTTTTATCCATGGATACGATAAAAACACGCAAGGCTTGGTTTATGAAAAAGAATCGGCTTACAACTACATTCAGGTTGTCGAAATTGGTGAGTTTCGCTTTCTGAGACTGAACGAAGGCCAAGGGATGCACTCCATTTACCATCCAAATCAGTTCTACTACGAAGGGCCTTGGTCCCAGGTATTGGCAGCGCCGTTGTTTAATCCGCTTGAAAATGAAGGAACCGATGTGGATTCGATTGCAATATTGGGGTTGGCTGCAGGGACCACAGCAAGGCAAGCGGAGGCTGTTTACCCGCAGGCGCATGTGGATGGTTACGAAATTGATCCCGAGATTATTCGCATAGGTAAAGAATGGTTTGGGATGGATCTACCCAACCTCACATCGTATGCCCAGGATGCCCGCTGGGGCATTTCCCATACAGATAAGCATTATGACATCATCAGTGTGGACGCTTACAGACCGCCCTACATACCTGCACACTTAGTCACCAGGGAATTCTTTCTGACGGTTTACGAAAAATTGAATACCGATGGTGTTATGGCAATCAATGTCGGACGCGGTCCGCAGGATAGGCGATTGGTGGATGCCATGAGCAGCACCATAGCGAGTGTTTTTCCAAAGGTTTTTTGCGTTGACCTGCCAGACACTTATAATACAATGGTCTTCGCTGCCAGGTCTGAGACTGCCAGTTGGGAACATTTAATTCAGAACAGGAAGAATCTAAAAATAGAACTGTCGAGATCGTTACTGGATATGGCGGTGGATGTAACTTACAATGGAGCTGTTGATTGCGTGACAACTGGGCAGATATTCAGCGATGATAAAGCCCCAATTGAGCATCTCACCAATCGGTTGGTTTTGGAATTTGTTTTAAGGGATTTTTGGGAGTGATTCTATGAAACTCAATATAGATAAATTTCTTTCAGTTATTGTTGCGCTGTGCTTGCCCTTTGTTCTATTGATGGGTTCAGTTCGAGCGGTGATGACTCCGCTGTTCCCTAAACTTGAATACGTTCGACCCGGTTTTCCAGCAGATATTTATGGATTTTCCACCGAAGAGCGCACAAAGTGGTCGGGGTATGCTGTGCGTTACCTGACGAATGATGCGGATATCAGCTACCTGGGAGATTTGCGCTTTGAAAACGGAAGTTCGCTTTACAGGCAATCTGAATTGGATCACATGCAGGATGTGAAGGATGTGGTCAGAATATCATTACTGGTCTGGTATGGTTTGCTTGGATTGCTGTTTGGTGTGGTTATCTGGTTTCTTGCCAATCAGGGAATAAAAAAAATCGCCAGAGCGCTGCGGTCAGGCGCCTGGATTAGTTTGGGGCTCGTCTTTGGCATCATCATTCTTTTGGCAATCAACTTCAATCGCCTTTTTGAAGAATTCCATAGATTGTTTTTTTCTGAGGGAAGCTGGTTGTTTTATGTAAACGATACCCTGATACGTCTTTTTCCAATGGATTTCTGGCGAGATGCGTTTCTTTTGGTTTTTCTGTTGGTGATTATGGCCGCGGTTGTAATTTTGCGACTCACCCGCTTCAGTAAAGGGGATCAGAGCTAAACCTGGCAAACATGGATGTGACCCAAAAGAAGAAGGCTACCTGAAACTAATTCTGAGAGGGTTTAGCGTTGGTGTTAAACGAACAGAGGCTGCCAATTGGCAGCCTCTGTACTTGTTATGCAAGAATTAGACAACCGGGGGATTCTCGGGGTCTTTGCTGGGATCGAAGATATGGTAGTTGTCCATATTGAAGACAACCTGCATCTCGTCCCCATAGGTTTGGGTAGTGCGGGGATCGACGCGGGCAATAAAGTTATGTTCTCCACTTTCCAGATACAGGAAGATTTCATTGCCCATGAGCTCAGTAACGCCCACCTTGACATCGACAGGTTCCGGAGTGGTTCCAGGCGGTGTGTAAAGCGGATTGTGGAT
>CAYVWM010000019.1:0-6690 GCA_964455505.1 uncultured Anaerolineaceae bacterium | reverse complement strand
GAGCCCAAATCTGCGACAAAATGCCCATCAGATTGCATCAGTTTACCTTTGAAGAAGTTCATTGCAGGGGAGCCAATAAAGCCAGCAACAAACAGGTTGGCAGGATGATCATAGAGCATCTGCGGTGTGTCTAATTGCTGGAGGCGCGCCTTGCTCATGACAGCGATGCGGTCAGCCATGGTCATGGCTTCCGTCTGGTCATGGGTCACATAGATAAAAGTGGTTGAGAGGTTCTTGTGAAGCTTGCTGATCTCTGCACGGGTCTGAACGCGAAGCTTAGCGTCCAGGTTCGAAAGAGGCTCATCAAAGAGGAAAACCTTTGGCTCGCGAACGATAGCACGACCAACAGCAACGCGCTGGCGCTGTCCGCCTGATAACTCTTTTGGTTTCCTGTGCAGAAAACTTTCGATTCCCAGGATCTTTGCAGATTCGTTGACACGTTTTTCAATTTGATCCTTGGGCATCTTGCGTAACTTCAAGCCAAACGCCATATTGTCATAAACTGACATGTGCGGATAGAGCGCGTAGCTTTGGAACACCATGGCGATGTCGCGGTCTTTCGGGGCAACATCGTTGACGACTTGGTCGCCAATGATTACACGACCTTCAGAGATTTCTTCCAAACCAGCCAGGCATCGCAGAGCAGTAGTTTTGCCACAACCGGATGGGCCGACGAGAACGAGGAATTCCTTATCCTCGATTGCAAGATTGAGATCTTGCACAGCGACAACATCACCATATCGCTTCCAAACATGATCGTACGTTACACTTGCCATTACTTCCTCCAATCTTGAACGAATATAGTGGCATTATTATACACTGAAATTGTCAATGTAGGAAAAAAAAGATCCTGATTTTTAATTTTCAGGATCTTTTTTGTTTGATTCTACCAACCTACTCGATTTTTTCGAATTCGTCCTTACCGACACCGCAATCAGGGCAAACCCAATCATCGGGCAAATCTTCAAATGCGGTTCCTGGGGCGATACCGTTTTCCGGATCACCAATTTCGGGATCGTAAATATACCCACATGCGATACATTCGTATTTTGCCATTTTTCTCCTTATTGATTCTTTATTAAGTTTTCTGTCAGCCGCTGTAACCCTTATAAATTCATTGGGAAACACAAGCTAATTAATTATAACTGAAATTCTCCAACGTCTGATGGTTGTTTAAGGTGTTTGCCCATTGGGTGCAATCTATCGGAAAATCAAGTGCGTTGTTATTAAGATGCTTAGGGTAGCAGTCCCCAGTCCGTATCCAGCAAACCATCTTCCATCATTGCGGGTTCCCAGTTTTCTTTTCCGTATTCGATGCTTGTTTTAATCTCTAAGAATTTTTCTACCTGGGAACGGGCTGATTCCATGAGCGTTGGTCCATATGGGCAATAAGGTGTTGTCAGGATCATGACGATGTGCAAGCCCTCATCAATCATTGACACATTTCGGACCAAGCCCAATTCAAGAATTGAAAAACCCAATTCTGGGTCTGTTATCCCAGACAAGACCTCAACAAGGTCATCATGATATTGGGGATGAGTTTTGTCTATGTCCCATTCAGGAAGGTTAGTCAGTTCCGCTTCCATTCACTTTACCTTGAGGCGATATGTGCAGCGAGGGTCACCTTTGAGGATGCAGTCTTCTGGAATAACTTCTGTACCCATAGCCTTATTGAACAAAGCGTAGTCTACTTCGCAAATTTCAGGGTGGGTCATACCGAGGTGGTGGTAAGGGCAATGGTCAGAATAAAGGGTGATCTCATCGCCATTTTTTTGCCAGGATAAAGTGAAACCTTCCGGAGCAAGCTGATTGGCCAATTGGTGCAGTTGATCCTCAATGGGTAGGGTGTGGTCGATCGAACAACACCCGTCAGCCTGACTCTCTCCTACTGCCCTGAAAATCTCCATTCGCTTTTTTTCTGGTAGTAGTGCTCCCATCTTTTCCATTAACTGCTGGATCAGATGCAAGTAATTTGTGGGGAATTTTTCAATTCCTTTATCTGTAAGGCGGTACACAAAACGCGGCCGGCCTACACCGTGACGCTGCTCTTCAGCAAAAATCAATCCGTCTGCCTGTAAGTTGATAAGATGGTGGCGTACAGAAATACCGTTGATGCCAACAATTTCTGAAAGTTCATTGATGGTTGCCTGTCGTTTTCTTAATAAGGTGTTCAGAATTTTTTCGCGCGTACTTTTCATAGCTTCCTTCCAATATGGCAATCAAAATATTCAGATAAGATAATTTTTATTAAAAATAATATATGAGCGGTATTTTACTATACATTGATGTGATTATGCTATAATTCGTCAATAATTCAATTATTAAAAGGAGATGAAACATGACAAAGATAATGGATATTGAAGGCATCGGCCCTGTTTATGCCGAAAAGCTGCAGGGAGTTGGCGTGAACTCGGTGGAAAAGCTGCACGAAATGGGCGCTACACCGAAAGGCAGAGAGGAAATAGCCGAAAAATCTGGGATCGACAAAGGATTAATTCTGGAATGGGTAAATCATGCTGATCTCTATCGGATCAAGGGTGTTGCAGAAGAATATTCCGATTTGTTGGAAGAAGCAGGTGTGGATACGGTTGTGGAACTTTCAAAGCGCAAACCTGAAAACCTACATGCAAAAATATTGGAAGTGAATGAAGCTAAAAAGCTTGTACGCCGTCCCCCAAGCCTGACCATGGTCCAGAATTGGGTTGCCCAGGCAAAAGATCTGCCCCGCGGCGTGTTCTACTAAAATTTAATAAAACACTGCCCAATACATTTTTCAATTTTTACTGGCAGTAGAGAATCAAACAAAAAAACCGCTCGACGAGCGGTTTTTTTGTTAGTCTCGTAAAACTACTTCTTGCCAAGCAAGTTGAGCAGGGTATTGATGACCAATGCGCCGGATTGCTTGCGGTCCTCTCGTTTTCCTAATGGGCTTGAAGCACCAAGCGCTTGCATGATTGCTTCCATGGTAGACCCCCCCTGTTGTTTGGCGGAAAAATAAGCCAGCCCGGCAGATAACAGATCCGAGATGTCCATGCCGTCAGACCCTCCGCTTTGCTGATTGCCTGCGAGCCCACCAAGCAATGTGGTGAGCATGTCTCCACCACCGGATTGGGATTGTGCTTCACTACCGCCAGCCATACCGGAGAGCAGTGATCCGAGCAGATTACCGCTTTCTGGTGCAGGCTGTTGAGTGCCTGACCCTGCGGTTGCTCCGGTGAGCAACGAGCCAAGCAGGTCAGGTGTGCCAGAATCTGACTGGTTTGCAGGAGCAGAACTGCCTGTCATTCCGGATAGTAATGATCCGAGTAAATCGGATGAACCAGAGCTTTGGCTGCTTTGCCCTGAACCTGTAAGCCCAGAAAGCAAGGAGCCCATCAGATCTCCAGAGGGTTGTGCTTGCGTGGGTTGTTGGGTGCCGGACAGGTTGCCCAGTAAACTGCCTAAAAGGTCTCCAGAGCTGCCAGTGTCCGCTGCTTGTTGCGAGGGTGCTGAGCCCATCATTGCGTTGATTAGCGTGCCGATGGAACTGCGGGTTACTTCTTTGCCGGTGAATTGTTGGGCTGCATTTTCTAAACCCTGTGCATAGACCTGGGCTGAACCGCTGGTTGATTTCTTCCGCAAAACCTGGCTGGCATAGGCAAGCTGCTCTGAGGCTGTTTTGTTCTTTTTCCGGGCAACGGCTTTTTGAACGGTCTTAAAAGTGTTGACCATATTCGAGCCGTGGTCGTGGTTGTAGACATCGGCTTCATTGAGCGATTGCTCGTTCTCTGCAAGCGTTTGAGTAACAGCCTTGAAAATTGTTGAAAGGTCTAAATCTGATGCCATGAACAGCCTGGCTTACTTTAATTCGTCAGGAAGAGCGGGGATTTGTAAAACCTGACCTGCTTTGATGATGTTCATATTGTCGCCAATGACTTCCTTATTAAATTCATAAATCAATTTGTAATAAGGGGGAGTGGCATGACCGTAGTACTGCAGGGCAATGTGGCTGAGCGTTTCGTTTGCAGCGACGGTGTGTGTTGCAAGAACAGCGTTTTTCTTAGCTTCTTCTGCTTCCTTGGCGCGTGCTTCTGCTTGTTCCTTGTACCGTTCTGCGTCTTCAACCAATTTTTCGCGCGTTTCTTCTGCCTTTTTAGCGGCTTCTTCTGCTTTTTCTTTGGCTACTTCTTCAAGCTCACGTGCTTTGGCTTCGGCTTCAGCTTTGTAACGTTCTGCGTCGGCTACCAGTTTCTGGCGGGCTTCTTCCGCTTCTTTGGCTGCTTGCTCTGCTTTGGCTTTGGCTTCAGCTTCTAATTTCTCTTTGAGTTCTTCAGCTTTTTTAGCGGCTTCTTCCGCGACTTTTTTGGCGGCTTCTTCTTTTTCGTCACGATTGCTGAATGCGTCGCCGATCTTCTTGAAAAAACTTTTCTTTTCTTCTGCCATGTTTGTCTCCTTTTAGTGGCAATGTGTGCTTCCAAGCCATGTGCTTGTCTGCATTGAGATGTGTTGTTGTGTCTTATGAAACTGCATAAGGTATGAATTCCACATTCATAAAACGTTGCTATTATAACCTTCGGAGGATCATTAATCAACTGCGATGAAGCATTATTGTTAATATTATTCAAAAACTATTATAATTTTGACTTTAAGCTTTCACAGTGCTATAATTTCGCTTCTGGAAATTGATTACGAATCAAGGAAAACAATGGCGACACTGGAAATAAAAAACCTGCATGTCCAGGTGAACAACAAATCCATCATCAAAGATTTTAACCTAACCATCAGGCAAGGCGAAATACATGCCCTAATGGGGCCTAATGGTACTGGCAAGTCTACACTTGCCTATGCGGTTATGGGACATCCGCGCTACCAGATTATTGAGGGTGATGTGCTTGTGGATCAAGTAAGCGTTTTGGACCTACCCCCTGATGAGCGCTCGCATTTAGGCCTTTTCCTGGCATTCCAATATCCGATTGCCATACCTGGGGTTACTTTGGCAAATTTTTTGCGCGTAGCTGTAAATTCGAGAAATAAAGCTGCTGACCCGGACTATAAAGGCATTTCGATTGTGAATTTTCGGAAGTTGCTGAAGTCTAAAATGGATCTGCTAAAAATGGATTACGCTTTTGCTGGGCGGTATCTGAACGAAGGTTTTTCAGGCGGGGAAAAGAAACGCGCAGAAATCTTGCAGATGGCCATGCTTGAACCCAAATTTGCTATCCTGGACGAAACCGATTCCGGATTGGACATTGATGCATTGCGGATTGTCTCTGAAGGTGTCAACACACTGGCAGGCGAGAATGTAGGAGTGCTGGTAATCACGCACTATCAGCGTATGCTCAACTACATTAAACCTGAATTCGTGCACATCATGTACGGGGGCAAAATTGTTGAATCCGGAGGTGCTGAACTTGCCTTACAGTTGGAGGAGAATGGTTACGATTGGGTGCGTGAAAAATATGGTGTTGTACCGATAGAAAGCAATATCTGATCGGGGTAACCAGGCATGACCGACTCAAACCATCAGGATTTTCTAAACCATATTGGCACTGAATATAAGTACGGTTTTAACGACCCGGATCATTCCATCTATAAAAGTCGAAACGGGTTGGATGAAAGCGTGGTGCGCAAGATTTCCGAGTTTAAACAAGAACCGGAATGGATGCTGGAATTTCGTTTGAAAGCCTACCAGCATTACCTGAAAAGACCTATCCCGACCTGGGGCGCAGATCTCAGCGGACTGAACCTGGATCAGATCGTTTACTATGCCCGCCCGGAAGAGGTAGACCGAAAATCCTGGGATGATGTGCCGGATACGATCAAGAATACCTTCGAAAAATTAGGCATTCCTGAAGCGGAGCAAAAATTTTTAGCAGGTGTAGGCGCTCAGTACGACTCCGAAATGGTCTATCACAATATACAGGAAAACCTTGAAAAGCAAGGTGTAATTTTCCTGAGTATCGAAGAAGGTCTGCGGCAGCATCCGGAGCTTTTCAGGGAGTATTTTTCCACAGTTGTGCCTGTTCAGGATAACAAATTTGCCACTTTAAACAGTGCTGTCTGGTCAGGCGGCTCTTTTGTCTATGTGCCCAAAGGGGTGGAGGTGGATTTGCCCTTGCAGGCTTATTTCAGGTTAAACATGGCCAGCATCGGCCAATTTGAAAGGTCTTTGATCATCGCGGATGAGGGTTCTCAGGTGCATTACGTGGAAGGTTGTACAGCGCCGCTTTATACAACCGAGTCTTTTCACAGCGGTGTGATTGAGATTGTTGTAAAAAAGGACGCACGGGTGCGCTATACCACTATCCAAAATTGGTCTACCAACGTTTACAACCTTGTGACACAGCGGGCAGCGGTTTACGAAAACGGCACAATGGAATGGGTGGATGCCAATCTCGGATCAAAGGTAACCATGAAGTATCCCGCCTGTTATCTGAAAGGCCCTGGGGCTCACGGCGAAGTGCTCTCTGTGGCTTTTGCAGGTCCTGGTCAGCACCAAGATGCCGGGGCAAAGATGATTCATTTTGCTCCCAACACCAGCAGCAAAATTACATCCAAGTCCATTTCACGCGGAAATGGACGCTCTTCCTATCGCGGGATTGTCAGGGTGGCGCCTAATGTAAAAAACGTCCGGTCTACAGTTTCGTGCGACGCTCTCTTACTTGATCGCGAGTCCCGCTCGGACACTTATCCAATTATCGATGTTAACGC